>JAFDHU010000099.1 GCA_019308625.1 Deltaproteobacteria bacterium | reverse complement strand
CTGCTACCGGGCCTGGAGCGCCGCCTGTGGGGGGCCGCGGTGGGAGAATATCTGGAATTTGTGGTGCCTGCAGCGGAAGCCTTCGGCTTTTATGACCCGGAGAATGTCCAGGTATGGAGCAAGAAGGTATTCCCCCAGGACCGGGAGCTCAAGCCCGGCCAGAAAGTGCTGCCCTCGGTGCTGCCCTTTCCGCCCGAGTATCCCCTTACTATCAAGGAAGTCCACCAGGACCACGTAGTCCTGGATTTGAACCATCCTCTGGCCGACGAGGATCTTTACTACCAGGTGCAGGTCCTGGAGGTGCGGGATGCCACCCAGGAGGAGCTGATCCCTTTGAAGCAGTGCCAGGCCTGCCGGGAGGAAATGTGGGAAATGTAGACGGTTCTAAAGTCAACCAATAAAAAACCCCGGGCCCTCAGGGGACCGGGGTTTGCCATTTCTTACGGGTGTAATTAAATTTCGGTGACTGTGATAGCGCCTGCAGCGCAAACCTCGATGCAGCTTTCGCAACCCAAACATTCCTCCTCGTTTACCGGCACCGCTTTGCCTTCCTGCATCTCAAAAACACCCGTGGGACAGACGTTAACGCACTCCTCATCACCGGTGCACTTGTCAGGGTCCACTTCCACTCGCCAAGCCATGTGGGTACACCTCCTCTAAAGTTTTGACCATAAAAATTTCGGGCTGATGGTCAACCCTGGCTGTTTAATTATCTCCCCCGGCTCTGCTGTCCTTTGGGGGTTAAAAACTGGCTTCTTGATGTGACCTTGTTATAGAACTTTTTTTCACAAACAATATTTTGTATATAAACTCCCCCCCTGGGGGATGTCAAGTAAAAATCGCTCCCGTCAGCCAGCCTTTTTCCGGGCTTTCAAAGGGCTGATGGGTAGAACTTTGCTGGTCTGGGAGGTAGCCCGCATTTGCTGATATTCCAAGGCCCGGCGGACCAAAGCCGGCGCCCACGAGGGCGTACCCATGGCATGCAGGTGGGAGAAAGTGGCCAACACATTCCGATACACCAGACCATCCCGGTGCCCGCCGATCCCGGCTCCCCGGATTACATGGAAGGCTAGGGAGTCATTGGGCCCGGGCTCGGGATGGATTCGGGAGTAATGAAACTCATGCCCCTTAAGTCGGGTTCCTGGGGGGAAGTAGGGGTTCTCCCGAATCACCTCCAGGATGGTGTAACCGTGGCCTCGGGGCCTGCGGCCCATGACGAAATCAAAGGGGAACACCCCCGCCATGGGAAAGCGTTCCCCTTCCACAATCCTGATGGCCGCGCCCAAATACATCAGGCCGCCACATTCAGCGTAAATAGGCAGACCGTGGGCAGCTGCTTGGCGGACTGACTCCCGAAAGGATCGGTTCCGGCTAAGGGCATGGGCATGGGTTTCGGGGAAACCACCGCCGATATAAAGACCGTCCAGGTCAGGGGGGAGGATTTGGTCCTCCAAGGCGTTTACTTCGATGATTCTGGCCCCTTCTCGAACCAAAGCCTCCAGATTTTCCGCATAATAAAACTGGAAGGCGGAATCCCGAATAACCCCGATATTGACTTTTGGCGCAGGGGGATTCTTTGTCGGGAAGCCATCTTTCGGACGGGGAAGAGGAGGAGCCTGACTGGCCACTTGCCACAAACCCTCCAGGTCCAAGTAGCGCTCAGCTATCTCTCTGGCGGTCTCCACAGCCCGTGGCCCACTGCTGTGCTCCTGAGGCGGCACCAGACCCATGTGCCGTTCTGGGAAGATGGCGCACTTGAGCCGCGGCAGGGCACCCAGTACCGGCAAGCGGCAATAATGTTCGATGGTCTCGCGTAAAATGGCTTCGTGGCGGGGGCGGGCTACCTGATTGAGGATTACTCCGGCCAAAGGCACTTGGGGGTCAAAATGCTGACAACCCAAAATCAGGGCAGCCACGGTGCGGGTGGCCATGATACAGTCCACCACCAGTACCACGGGAGTAGCCAGGATTTTGGCTAATTCCGCCGTGCTGTAAGTGCCCTGAACATCCAGACCGTCGTAGAGACCCCGATTGCCTTCAATCAGGAGGGCATCGGCTTGCCGGGCATGGCGGGCCACTAAGGCCAAGATCTGGTCCCTTTCCATCAGAAAGGGATCCAGGTTGTGGCTGGGGACTCCGGCCGCCAAAGCGTGCCATGCAGGGTCGATATAATCAGGGCCTTTTTTGAAGGGTAAAACTACCCTTCCCTGGGCCCGCCAAGCGGCCAAGAGTCCCAGAGTCAGGGTGGTCTTGCCGGCCCCGCCCCGAAGAGCTGATAGGAGCAAACGGGGGCAGGGCCGACTCATCAAAACTTCTTGGCGGCGCCTTCTTCGTGGGGCAGCTCAATGTAGCTGCCGCCGAAATAGGTGTAAACGCAGCGCCCGCTGTCAATGAGTTCCTTGATGGCGAACTTGATGTCGTTCCTGGGCTGATCCGGATACTCCTTAAGCACCGCCTTTTCAATGTCCTTGGCCTTGAGCTGCTTTTTGCCCTGGGCCGCTTCCACCATCTTGTAGATACGCTCTACAAGCTCGTCTTTGGGTAATGCCATTTAGATCACCTGCCTAAAATTTGAAATGCATTGACGTCCTATAGGTATCATACGCCTGAAATTTATAGTCGTCAATATGCTGGTAAGTGAAGGGAATGTCGCATATCTCAAAGAACTTCTCCCAGCCGATGCGCCCGATCCACTCGCCGATGCGTTCCCATTTGTTGGCGCCTTCGGCGTACTTGGTAAGAATCCGGCGGATGGTTCCCACCACTTCGGGCCAGCGCGGCGGATTGTTGGGGATCCACGGCACCGCCAGACGGGAGAACATGGGCGGGTGCTTGGAGTTGGAGACCTTGCCCCCTACCAGGATGGCTACGCCCCCCTTCTCCGTGTCAAAGCAGGGCATGGCCGGGCACATGGTATAGCAGTTGCCGCAGTACATGCAACGCTCTTCGTTGACAATGACACTCCGGAGGGATTTGTCCGGGTGCGGCCGGATGGCGCCCGTAGGACAAGCAGCAATGGTGGTGGGAATCTCGCACACGTGGCGCAGTCTGTCGTGCAGGACCTTGGGCGGAGTCCGGTGCACCCCGCAGATGGCGATGTCGGAGCAGTGCACCGCACCGCACATGTTCAGGCAGCAGGCCAAAGCGATGCGCACTTGGGCCGGCAACTGATGGGAGCCGAAATACTCGAAGAGGTCATCCATGACCGACTTAACGATACCTGAGGCGTCAATGGCCGGGGTATGGCAGTGGACCCAGCCCTGGGTGTGGACAATGCTGGTGACGCAATGCCCGGTGCCACCTTTGGGCAGGCCCATCTTGGCCAGCTCCGCCTTCAGGGGCTCCAACTGGGCCTTGTCGGACACCAGGAACTCCGCATTGTGCCGGCTGGTGAAACGCAGATAACCACCACAATATTTGTCGGCCAGATCGCACAGGTCCCGGGCGAAAAGGGTGGTGACCAGACGAGGGGAAGCAATCCGCACGGAGTACAGCTCAGCGCCGGTTTCCGAGACGTGCTTCAGCACTCCGGGTTCCAGGATTTCGTGATATTTCCACTTGCCGTAATTCTCTTTGATGAGAGGCGGCAGAAATTGACCATAATGCGGGGGGCCAATATCAGTGATCCGTTCTTCAGCCATAGGTGTCATCTCCTCCTTTAAAAGTCCTCTTGAAGCTTAAGAAGTTTAATCCACGTCAAACCCTTCCTTGGTGTAGTATTTACGGCCTTTGGCCTCGGCATCAAAGTCAGACTGCTTCCAGAAGAAGAAGGGGTTGGAGCGCGGGAATATCACGGACTGGGGCACCGGCGGCAGTTCCACCGCTTCCAAGAAAGCCCGCATACCCAGCCGCATGATGAGCTCACCGACGCGCTCCCGGTTCTTGCCGTGTTCTGCCCACCATTCGGTGATTCTGTAACCCAAGTCCTTTACCTCGTCAAAAGGAGGCTCCATTTCCATAAAAGGCACAATCACCCAGCTCATCTGGGCACCTTCCAGAATGGGGGCATGAGAGCCGAGAAGGATGGTGGCCCCGGTCTCAGTCCCGGGCCGCAGGGCCTGAGGCATCAGGTTGATGCAATGCATGCAGTGGTTGCAATTCTTGTTGTCAATAGTGAGTTTCCTGCCGTCCCAGGACATGCAATGGGTGGGGCACAAATCCACCACATCAGCCTGGATATCCAGTTTGTCCACATGGGCTCCGCCTCCCCTAGGCTTGATTTCACCGGCGGCATAAGCCTCCACCGCGGACTGGTCAATGCGGATATCATCCTTCCAGACTCCGATGACGGACAGATCCGCCCGGGCCACCGCGGCCACGCAGTCATTGGGACAGCCGGAGAATTTATACTTGAATTTGTAAGGATAAGAGGGCCGGTGCAAGTCAAACTGAAACTCCTGGGTTACCTGATAGCAGGCCTCCAGGGTGTCGTAACAGGCCCATTCACAGCGGGCCGGGCCCACACAGCAGGAAGGGCTGCGCATGGCGGAGCCGGAGCCGCCGATATCCCAACCTTTGGCAGTCAGGTCCGCAAAACAGGGTTCCAGAGCCTCGGTGCGGCACCCCAAAAAGATGATGTCACCGGTGGAGCCGTGCAGGTTGAGCACGCCGCTACCATGCTTATCCCAGATGTCGCACAGCTCCCGCAAGGCTTGGGTGCTGTAAAACCAAGCGGAAGGATGATTAATCCGCATGGTGTGGAAGTGCTCCAGGCCCGGGAACTCCTCCGGCAGGTCAGAATAACGGCCGATGATGCCGGAACCGTATCCCAGGACGCCCACAATGCCGCCGTGCTTCCAGTGGGTGATTTTTTCCCTGTACGACCTCTCAAGTTGCCCCAACAGGTCATTCACTTCGCTTTTTTGGGCGGCCATCCGCTTCAAATCCTTCACGAAGCTGGGCCATGGACCGGATTCCAAGTGATCCAACATTGGGGTTTTGTGCATGAAATTCTCCTCCTGACTTAAATGATCCCCAAAGGGCTTATCCTTTTTTTCACAATCACTGTTATCACATAATATTACAGGGCATTTGTCAACTAAAAAATATCTTTAATCGTCCTCCAGCAGGTGCACCGGCCCCAGCGCCTCCAAGTCCTTCCGACACCGGGCCGCCGGCCCTACCACCAGAATAACCAGGTTTTCGGGTTTGAGGTGCGCCCGGGCCGCTTGCCGGGCTTCTTTCAGGGTCACCCCCTTTATCCGCTCACAATAGAACTTGAGGTAATCCCAGCCCAAATCGTGAAGATCAATGGCCAGCACCTGGCGGCACAACGCCCGAGGCGTCTCCAGCCCCAGAGGGAAATGGCCCACATAGTAGCTTTGGGCTTCCTCCAGCTCCTGGGCAGTAACGCCGTGATCCCGGACCTCCCGGATAACGGCTTGGATTTCCTCAATCACCCGGGCCGTGTGGGGCGCCGGGGTAAAGGTGGACACCAAAAAGGGGCCCGGGGCCCGGCGGAAGAAAAAGTGGCTGCGGATGCCGTAGGTGAGTCCCAGGTCCGACCGGATGCGGGTCATGAGACGGGAGGAGAAGCCACCGCCCCCCAGAATGTAATTAACCAGGCGGAGAGCAAAGAAGTCAGGGTGCCTGCGGGGCAGCCCCAGGAAGCCCAAACGTATTTCGCTCTGGGCCAGCCCTGGCCGGTCCAAGAGATAGATGCCGGGCTGACAGATGGTGGAGGGGGGTTCGGTATAAGGTGGGCTGGCCGGCCCGCCCCCGGACCAGCGGGCCCAGCAATTTTGAACTTCCTCAGCCATATGCTCAAAAGAGAGCATGCCTACTATGGCCAGGGTGGCAGTTTGGGGGCAGAACTCCCGCTGATAAAACTCCTGCAGATCCTCTAGGCTCAGGGCCTCCAGGCT
>JAFDHU010000098.1 GCA_019308625.1 Deltaproteobacteria bacterium | reverse complement strand
GAAGATGAACGGCTTGATGGCCCGCCGCACGTCCAGCAGGTACCAGGGCGTGCCCGCCCCCGCGTCCAGGTTGGAGGCCGTGCCGTCCCCCACCGGATGGTCGGTGTCAAAAAAGTACTGCCCGTCGTAGCACTGAGCCGCACCGCCGTTCTTTATCAGGTCGGCGATGAGCTGGTTGGGATGGTGCGCCGCCTCTTCGGCCATCGCCGCCACGATGGGGGTGTACAGCCCCAGCTGGTCATCCTCAATGTCGTTGCGGAACACCTCAATGGTCGCTTCCCAGTCCTTGTTCACCACCTCCCAGGACTTGCCCTCCAGGCTCTTGATCACCCGGTCGCCGATCCACTCCCGCATCCCCGGAAAGTCCAGGATGAACTTGTAGTCAATGGACCGGCCGGTGGACGGCACCACCATCGCCACCCGCTTGTACCACGGGTCCGGCGCCGCCTGGAACGCGGCGTTGAACACCGCACTCAGCGCCGTGTAGATGTTGGCCAGATTCTCCTGATTGATAATCATCCTTCCTCCCCCTTACCTGCTGATGTCTATCCAGCCCTTGGTGGCCGACACGTACTTCACGAGCTTGCCGCACTTGATGTTGTTGTTGGCGGTCTCGTCAAAGGTCTCGTCATCCACCAGATACATGTCGTCTCCCACCATCGCCTGGGTGATGCTGGAGGCCTTGAACTCAAACACTCCGGTCCGCCTCACCCGGACCGTCTTGTCCCCGTCGCTGCCGTTGCTGTTGTCCGCCTGCTCCATCGCCACGCCCAGAAACTTGCACCCCGCGGTGTCCGCCCCGGGCACGGCATAGCCGTTGGCATTGGCCATCACCAGGCTGCCGGCGTAGATTTTGGTGCTGGCCGCCACGGGGAACTCAATTTCCACCCCTTCCCGATAGGCCGTCTTCCGGTCTGCACTCAGCGCCATGCCTTCCTCCTGTTATTCTCCCTTGAGCTGGCGCTCCCGCTCGGCCTGGAAGGTCTCGGGCGCCAGTCCCATCTGTTTGCACACCTCCAGGGCCGCCTGGTCCAGGCCGCCCTCCGGCGTCTTGTCAACGATTTTCAGTTGCTCGCCCACCGGCACAATCCTGGGCGCCTTGCTCACATAGGCTTCAAACCCCGGCAGGTCCTTGCGGGCATACTCCAGAGCCCAGTCCTTCTGGCTGGGCATGAGCTTCCCGGCGCTCATGGCCGCCTCCACCGCCTTCTCGGCCTTCTCCCGGGCCCGCTCCGCCTGCAGGGCCGTCAGCTCCTCTTCAACCTTCTGGAGCCGGTCCGCTCCCTGCTTCAGGGCCAGTACCGCCCCCTTGATTTCGCTCACACCCGCCTCGCCCGGCAGGTCCAGCACCGCCCGAAGCTCTGCCAGTTCCCCGGCGGCCCGCAGGCGCTGGTCCACCAGAGTCAGGAGCTCCTCCTCCGTGACCTCGGGCTGCGCCCCCACCAAGTCCTTCAGTTTGTCCAGCATAGCCTTGCTCGCCTCCTTCTCATCCCTCGTTTGTATTCCCAGCGCCTTGGCCCGGCGCCTGATGCGGTTGGTGATGATTTTCTGCTCCGCCTCGCTGTACTGCCGGCGGTTGTCCGGGTCCCCCCAGCGGGCCAGGGCGTTCCGGGCATGGGCCGCATCCGGCATGGGATACCGGTAGTTCACCGGGTCCCCCCACTGCTCATCCGGCACGTTGGCCCACTTCCCCGGCTTGGTGACGTTGCCTCCCTCTTTCACCCCGATGCCGTAGCGCCGGGACCGGGCCCGCTGCGCCTCCCGGGCCTCGTCCCGGTCCGACACCGCCGCCCACAACACCTCCCCCAGGTCCCGCTGCGCCACCAGGGGCGGCAGGTGGGCGATGGCCGGGGTGTTGGTCAGGGCCACGTGCAGCAGGCTCACCGCCCGCCGGGTCTCCGGGTCCAGCTTCAACACCGGCGAATAGTAGCGGTATTCCCGGTTCTCCAGATACGTCCGGGCCGGGGCCGTCCATTCCACCCGGGCCCACAATCCGTCTTCCCGGGCCTCCAGCTCCTTGATCCACCCCGCCGCCGGAGCCCTGACATTGTTCAGGCTCTGGTGTTCGTAATCCACCACCAGGTCCACCCCCCGGGAGCGGAAATCCTCCACAATCCGGGCCAGGCTTTCCTCATCCACCACAAAGGGCTCCCGGCCGTCAGTCAGCTTGACTTCCCCCCGGGGCAGCAGCCGGATCCACTCCGGCGGCTCCGGCAGCGACCCCAGCACCACTGTCAAAACTTTCATAGCTCCACCATCCCTTCTTCCCACAGCCGCCGCATTTCCGGGTCCTGGCCCAGGTGCACAAACCCTCCGGTGATGTGGTAGAGCTTCTGGGCCTCCAGGGTTGCGGCCCGTTTTATCCGCTTCAGGAGTATCCTGTCCGTCACCCTGAACTCCAGCACCCGGCCCCGGGCCGGCTCCTCTCTGGCCATATCTCCCCCTCAATCGTAAATGGCCTTCACCTTGCCCCGCAGGGCCTCCCCCAGGGGCGCCGGATATTTGCCATAGTCCGGCTCCCACCGGGTCCCCGCCGCCGGGCTTTGAAAACTGCGGCTGGGCGGCGGCACCCCCTCCCAGCCGGTGCGCACTTCCAGGCCCTCCGCCTCCACCTCCTCCCGGCTCAGGGTTATGGCCGCACAGCGGCAGTTGTAGTCCCAGGGCGGCCAGTACAGCTTCCAGAAGGGATGGTCCAGCGGATACACCAGCCCATGCAGAGCCGCATGGCTGGGCCGGGTGCGCCCGTCCATCACCGCCGAATATCTGGCGTAGGGCCGCATCTCCCGGGCCGCCTGGGCCTGGTCCCAGTGACCCCGCCCGTAGGCCGAGAGAATGTTGGTCCGGAACACCGTCTCCCGATGCCAGGGCTTCTCCAGCAGGTCCTCCGCCAGGGCGGCGAACTCCTCATACGAGGCCCCCGCCTCCAGGGCCTTGAGCACCGCCTCGTACATCGTGTTCAGCTCGTCCGCCCCGTACACCCAGGCCGCGGTGAAGGCCCGGGCCCGCATCTCCGCCGTCAGCCGGTCAAATTCCTCCCGGGAGACCACCCGCTTCTCCAGAAAGGCGGCCACCGCCTCCTGAAACGGCTCATCAAACAGCACCGCCTCGCTGAAATCAATCGCCATCCGCCGCCACCACCCGCAAGTGCGCCCGGCTCCGCCAGCTCTCCCACAGCTTCTGCGAATAGCACCTGAGCCAGCACTCCACCATGCCCTGCACCCCCCGGGTCAGCAGCGCACAATCCAGCTCGTCCCGGGGCTCCCGCTTCAGGATGAGCACCAGCTTGCCGCCCTTCACCGTGGGGCAGACCTCCGGCTTCCGCACCCCCACAAACTCGCACAGATCCTCCAGGGCCCCCGGAGCCAGGCAGGGAGGGAAGGTCAGGGTCATCTGCCTCCCCACCACCTCGGCCTCAATGTTAAACATTCCCATAGCCTTCCCTCCCCATCATCCAGGCCAGCACCTGGGCCCGGTAGAGCAGCTCCGCCAGGTCGTCCACCTGGAGCTCCGGAAAGGCCGCCAGCAGCCCCGCCCGGATCTCCTCCAGCCCGGCCTTACCGGCAATCAGCTTCTTGACCGGGGCCAGCAGGGCCTCGGCCGCCGCCTCGCTCCCTTGGAGCGCCGCCTGCACCAGTTTCTCCAGTTCCTGGTGCCCCTTGATCACCTGGGCGTCCCGCTCGTCCAGGTCCAGCTCCCCGGCCTTCAGCGCCTGCAGCTTGGCCGCCTGCGCTTCCGGCGCATTGCTTGTCCCCACCGGCAGCGCCCCGGTCACCGGCTCCCCCTCCTCCGGCGCCGGGATGCCGAAGCGCTCATAGATGTGGGCCAAGCCCACCGGCGCCATCTTGGTGACAATCTCATAGGTCTCGGCCACCGCCTTCAGGTCCTCTTCCGCCTCCAGGACGTAATCAAACCGGGGCAGGTTCCGGTCCCACCCGAAGTTGAACCCCACAAACGGCCACAGCAGTTGCTGCCGGATGGTCTGGGCCAGGGCCCGGGCGTCCGCCTCCAGCAGGTCCCGCCGCACCTCCTGGTGCACCTGGCCCGCCGCGTAGGTGCCCGTTGCCCCCGCGGTGTCCGTGGTCAGGGTCTGCCCCAGCACCGCCTTGGACATCTCCCGGTTGCAGAAATCCGCCATCACCTGGTATGGATTGGCTGCCCCCGACAATCTCTGCCCCGCCTCCACAAACTCAATCTCCGTGTTCTTGGAGATGATCCCCGCGGCGTCGGACCCCAGGCTGCGGATGGCGGCCACCAGGGCGTCCCGGTCCGCCTGGGAGGCCGACTGGTCATATTTCCCCAGCCTCAGCGGCATGCCGAACACCTCGTTGAAGGTGGCCCAGTCCTTCAGGGCATAGTTCTTGAACAGATACATGTAGGCGCATACCCGGAGCACCCCGTTTCGGGTGTCGTGGCCGCTCCGGGCCCGGTGCCGGTGATAAACCACCTTCCAGGGCGGAAACTCCTCCCCCTCCAGGCTGTTCTCCGTCAGCAGCCGGGGCGTCAGGCTGTTCACAAAAGTCACCTTCTTGGGCGGGATGGGCCTAAGCTCCCGCACCCAGGCCCAGCCGTCCTGCATATCCCATATAATCTCCAGGACCGCATACCCTTTGCCGATGGCGTCCAGCAAATGCAGGCAGGCCCCCTCCAGGTCCA
The DNA here is from genome assembly GCA_019308625.1 of Deltaproteobacteria bacterium. Classification (GTDB taxonomy): domain Bacteria; phylum Desulfobacterota; class Desulfobaccia; order Desulfobaccales; family 0-14-0-80-60-11; genus DTHB01. The sequence continues at coordinate 1,223 of JAFDHU010000098.1, read as the reverse complement.
GGTCCTCCAGTAGCTCCCGGCAGGCCCGGGCCACCTCCTCGTCCCCCTGGTCCTCCGAGGCCGGCGCCACCTCCCAGTTCAGCCCCAGCACCGCCAGCTTCCTGGTCTGCAGGATGGAGGCCAGGTGCGCGTCCTTCTCCTCCATCTCCTCAAACAGCTCCGCCTGCTCCCTCAGGTTGCCGGCGTCCGCCGCCTCAAAAATCCAGGCCAGGCGGGACGGCGTCAGACCCTTGCTGGGATAGAAGCTCCACCGGTCCGCCAGGCTGACCGCCGCCACCTCCCGGGTCTCCGGCCGCCTGGCCGCCGCCACCGGTCTCCCGAACTGGTCATATAACTGGGGCATCAGTACGCTCCCCTCACCTCCGCAAAGCGGCGCCGGGCCACGGTCTCATAGGCCACCGGCCCCATCCCCCCCTGCTGCAGCAGCCTGACCGCCCCCTCCAGGGCGTCCGGGCCGTCGTCATGCACCGTCTGGTTCAGCAGGTAGACCAGTTGCTCCCGCAGCAGGTCCTGGTCCGACTGCCCCCGCTCAAAGAACAGCTTGCCATGCTCCACCAGATAGGCCAGGGTGCCGATGATGCGCGCCTCCTTGTTGGTGGTGTGCTTCACCGGCATCCAGGGCAGGTACCGCCCTGCCTCCCGGGCGTAGGTGCTGATGGCCTCGTGCAGGAAATCCTCCAGCATGTTCTCCTCAATGCCCACCACCCCGCCGTAGGTCTCCTGCTGCCGGTAGGCCTGGGCGAACATCTCCCCCGGGCTGGCGTGGCGTATCCAGGCGTGCAGCACGTAAAATTCCATCCTCTGCCGGTTGACCCCCACCGTGATGATGGCCTTGTAGTCGTTGGCCTCCCCCCGCTTGGCGCTGGGGTCAATGAAGGTGGACACCGCGTCCAGCTCCGGCAGCTCCTCCCGCCGGTAGAACCGGAACCATTCCTCCCGGAAAGGGCTGTCCTCCGCCCCCACCCGGTTCATCATCTCCGCATTGAAGGCCGCCGTGGTCATCAGCCGGCGCTTCTCCCTGAGCCTCTCCAGGCTCCACAGCGCCGGCCACAGCGGCCGCTCCGTGGGCCGCCCCTCGTCCACAATGGCCTGGTAGATGCGGGACACATACAGGGGCTCCCCTGCCTCATCCTTCTCTGCCATGAGCTGGGACAAGACGCTCTTGGGATGAAACAGGTTCCCCACCATGATGAAGGTGTACCCGGCCCCCAGCGACCCCAGCA
>JAFDHU010000097.1 GCA_019308625.1 Deltaproteobacteria bacterium | reverse complement strand
CTTCCAGGAAAATGAAGAAAGTGATAAGAACCAGGGAACCGATGGACGACAGGGCCAGCAAAAAAAGGGCCTTTTCAATAAGGACTTCCCGTTTCACTCACCCACCCCCACCAGACCCTCGGCCTCCAGCAGCTTTTGTCCTTCGGGGCTGAGGATATACTCCACAAAGGACCGGGCTAAGCCCGGTTTCAGCTCCCGGGTTACCAGGAGGAAGCGCCGCACCAGTTTGTACTTACGCCTCTTGACATTATCCCGGGTGGGGGGCACCCCGTCCACCGCCACTGCCTTGACCCGGGGGTCTACCAGACCCATGGAGATGTAGCCGATGGAATAAGGGTCATGAGCCACGATTTCCCGGACCGAGCCATTAGAGTCCTGGACCATGGCCGCCGGAGTGATTTCCACGTGTTTGCCCATCACCATCTTTTCAAAGGCGTGGCGGGTGCCGGAGCCCTCCTCCCGGGTGATGACATGGATGGGATGAGGTTTCAGGCCCAATTGCTTCCAATCAGTAATCTTGCCCTGGAAAATATCCCGGATTAATGGGGATCTCCACCAGGCCTTTTTCCGAAGGCGCCAACTCCCGGGAGGAGGCCCCCAAGTCCGCGGCCCCCCGCCGGGCGGCATAGATGCCGGCACTGGAGCCGCCGCCCTGCACATCAATGCGCACCTGGGGATGATGGAGCAAGTATTCTTCGGCCAGTTTTTCCGCAAAAGGCTGCACCGAAGTGGAGCCGGCGATGGTGATGGCCTCCGCCGCGCCCTGGGAGCGGGAACCGCGGCCGCAGCCAGCGACAATCAGCATCAAACCACAAACCAGAACCACAACCGACCCCAAGAAGCCGCAAGAAAGGAAACCGCCGCCCCGAAGAAAATGATTTGTGGTGGTGTACGTCTCTACGGCAGACATATGCCTGGTAATAAGCTATGGCTCATTTCAGAAGGGGGCATGATCCCGGAAGAAAGTCCGGCTGCCATTATGGCAAAAATCCCCGAAACTGCAACCCCCGTTAAGGCCAGCGAACACGGGGTGAGAAAGGAAATGGAAATGAGGTGCTAATCCTGCCCCGCCGGATTGCAGCAGGTCGGATTGACCTCGGCCACTAAAGGCTTGCCTACCTGGCAAAGGCTTTCGGCCACAGCAGGCCCCGCGGCAGGTCCCAGGAAGGGTTTCCGCGCCTTGGCCCCGGTTATTGCTCCTGGGATTTTGTCGGGAAATCCTTAAACAAGAGGGTGACAGTGGTGCCGTGGTGGAGCCTGCTCTCCACCGTGAGCTCTCCCCCATGGGCATCCATGATTTTTTTGGAGATGGCCAGCCCCAGGCCGCTGCCTTTGGGCTTGGTGGAAAAAAACGGCTGAAACAGCTTTTCCATGGCCTCCGGCGGGATACCTCCCCCGGTATCCTCAATCTGCACCCAGACCCCCTCTTCCCGCCTTCTGGAGGTTATGGTCAGGGAGCCGCCGGCCTCCATGGCCTCTACGCTGTTTTTGATGATATTCAGGAGGACCTGCCGGATGTGAGCTGGATCAAACAAGGCCTGGGGCAGGTCCGGATCCAGGTTCAGGGTCAGGGAGATGCGGTTCTCCCGGAGGCTGGGCTTAAGGAGCCGACAGGTTTCCTGCACCAGAACGTTCAAGTCGCCAGCAACCTTCTGGGGCTCGGAAAATTTGGCATAAGTCCCCACCTGAGCCAGGAAATCCTCCAGCCGCTTGATCTCTCCGATAATGATGTCCAGTTTCTCCCGGTTTTTCTGGGGCTCTTCCTCCAGCTTTTGACGGATCTGCCGGGCAAAGCCGCCGATAATCATCAGGGGATTTTTGATTTCGTGGCCGATGTGGGCGGCCATTTTGCCCAGCATCACCAGGCGGTCGTGGCGCAGCAGTTCCTCCTCCATTTTCTTGCGTTCCCGCAGGTCCCGGAAATGGCCGATGACCCCTACTTCCCGGTCATGTTCATAAAGCACCCGGGCAGACAACCAGATGGGGATCAGGGTGCCGTCCTTGTGCCGCACCACGGTTTCATAGTTTTCCAGCAGGCCCGCCCCGGTAAAATTCGGGTCTTTGATTTTGCGTTTGATCTCCTGGGCCACGCCTTCGGGGTAAAGCTCCCGGACATTGAGCTTGCCGATAACCTCCTCCGGAGAGTAGCCCAGCATCCGGGCGGCATTCTCATTGAAGATGAAAATGGTCCCCTTCCGGTCATTGGCGATGATGGCATCCATGCAGGTGTCCACCAGGCGGGTCTGAATCTGCTGGCCCCGCTCCAGGGCCGCGGCCAAAGCCTCTTCCGCCTTCTTGCGCTGCATAAGCCCCCACATACCGTTCAGAAGCAGGGTCAACTGATGCACATCCGAGTCATCGTAGGGGGTGTCCTTGTTGGCCACGCCCACCAAGGCCACAATGCGGTCGCCGTCAAACACCGGCAGGTTCAGGTGGCGTCGGATCTCCACATGGCCTTCAGGGTAGCCCTTTTTCCAAGGGCTAGCCGCATAATCGTTGGTGATGCAGGGCCGCCGCTGCCTGACCGCCTCGCCCCACAGGCCAGCTTTAGCCAGAGGATAATGGATGGGCTTGTCAGCCACCATACATTGTTCCATCACCTTTCTGGACCAGGAATAGATGGTAAGCACCGATTCATCCGGGTTCAGGAACCCCAGATATCCCAGTTTGCTTTTGGTAAGGCTCACCGCCTCATTCAGGGTGAAATCCGTAATTTCCTGGATGGAAGCCTCGGTCATCTGGCTGAGCCGCCAGAGGGCCTGGAGGCGGGATTCATTCAGGCGCCGGGCCTCCTCAGCACTTATAAGAGACTTAAACAAGGGGCTGATCCAGGCGATGCCCACCACCATGAGCACGGAGATGGCCAGCCCCACCAGTTCGGCGGTGATATCCAAGGGGGTGTGCAGCCCTCCTACCAGCGTTTCATACAGAGTGACCCCGCGACGCAGGCCCATGAGACCGATGGCGGCCGCCAGGAGCAGCCACGCCGGATGGCGCCGGGTGACCAGGACCAAACGCGCCGCCAGTACCGCTGCAGTAAACTGGAGAATCAAGGAGAGCAGGAGGATGAGTGTAATATCCATGGTACACCAAGGTTCGACTGTCTGCCCCCCTGACACCGCCAGCCTTTATTTCGGATTCCCCGGCTCGCCTAGGCTGGTTCCGGCCTGACGCTGGCCTTCCATAATAGAGGGGGGGTGAACAGGGACTTTAGGCGAAGCAGGCAGGCAAAAACCCCGGGAAATCCCCCTCTCTGCCCCTGGGCACCTCCCGGAGCGCAGCCCCCCTTCCGGCTTGGCTGTTTCCTTTTTTACTTTTTAAAAATAGTCATTTTTGAAGCTTATACAAGGCGGCAAAATTTTGACCGGGCCTCCCTCCCAAGGTGCCCCGGTTCTATCAGCCCGGACCTTTTTCACCACTCCCTAAAAACGGCAGGCGCCCGGTGGGCCCGCTACCCCCTCTCTTTCGGTTTTTTTTGGAAATCCTATGCCATTAACCGGGAAAAGGTGTAGTATTTGTATGCGGAGCGATATACAATTATGAGCAAATGTTAATATTTGCCTTGTCTTTGCATTCCCAATTGATTAATGTTTATACTAAAAAAAGTATAAATGGAAACCTCCCATACTGAGATCGGAGGGGAAGCCCTGAAACCGGGGTTCGCCTTGGCCGCCAGGTTGCGTGAGGCCCACTTGGCGGTGGATGCCTGTTACCAGTGTAAAAAATGCTCCAGCGGCTGTCCTCTCACCTTTGCCATGGACCTGCTGCCGGATCAGGTGATCCGCTTGGCCCTGCTGGGCCAGGAGGACCTGGTGTTACGGGCCACCACCCCTTGGGTGTGCTCCTCCTGCGAGACCTGCACCACCCGCTGCCCCAACGGCATTGACATCGCCGGGGTGATGGATTGGCTGAAGGAGGAGGCCCTGCGCCGGGGCTATGCCGTGCCCCAGGAACAAGTGAGCCGCTTTCACCAAAGCTTTCTGGAAGCAGTACGCTTGGGGGGCGGTCGCCTCTCCGAACCCCTGCTTTTGGGCCTTTACTCCATAAAAAGCGGCAAAACTCTGGAAAAGCTGAAGTCCGGCGAACTCAAAGAAGAAATCCTCCTGGGCTGGGAATTGGCCCGTCGGGGCCGCCTCAGGCTTAGACCCCCCAAGCGGCTTAAAGGCGCCCCGGAAATCGCCCGGATGTTCCAGGCCGCCCAAGAAAGACCATAGTGATGCAAGTGTCCTACTATCCCGGCTGTACCCTGGAAGGGACGGCCGTTGACTACGCCGCCTCCATTGCCGCGGTGGCCCCCCTTCTGGAGGTGGAGCTGATCGAACTGGAAGACTGGAATTGCTGCGGAGCCAGCGCGGCGCACAGCATCAATCACACCCTGGCCCTGGAGCTGCCGGTGCGCAACGTCCTCATTGCCTGGGAGGCTGGCCGGGACCTGGTGGTCCCCTGTGCCTTGTGCTTTAATCGTCTGAAAGTGGCGGAAAAGGCCCTGGCCGGGCCGGAAGGGCGGAAATGGGGACCGCCACCGCCGCGCCCCCTCAAGATTTGGGACTTGTTGGATTATTTTTCCCAGCCCGCCTTGTTGCAGACCCTGAAAGACAAAGTGGTGCGCCCTCTTACCGGGCTCCGGGCGGTGTGCTATTACGGCTGCCTGGCCGCCCGACCGCCTAAGGTCACCGACAAGGAAGACTATGAAGATCCCCAGAACATGGAGGCCATCCTTCAGGTGCTGGGCGCCGAGCCGGTGGACTGGTCCTTCAAAACCGATTGCTGCGGCGCCGGACTGACGGTAGCCCGACCTGATCTGATTGAGGCGCTGGTGCAGCGGCTCTACGACCGGGCCCTGGCAGCCGAAGCTGAATGCTTCGTGGTCTCCTGCCAGATGTGCCAGGCCAACCTGGATTTGCCCCAAAGGCGCATAGCCAAGAAAACCGGCCGGCCTTATTACCTGCCGGTGCTGTATTTTACCGAGCTTATGGGTCTGGCCCTGGGGCACCCGGACGTCTCCAACTGGCTGGGAAAACATTTGACCGACCCCAGACCGTTATTGCAGAGCAAGAACCTGCTTTAAGGCGGTTTAGTCTCCCATCTAAGGGATTAACATGCATTTGGAGAATTTTTCAAAGGAAACAGCACCCATGAAAATTGCTTTAAGTTGCAGCGGTTCTGATTTGAATGCCGAGGTGGTCAAGGATTGCCACCTGGCTCCGTATTTCCTCATAGTGGATTCTGACACGATGAATTATGAAGTAGTGGACCACCGACAGAATGTCCGAGGGCAGGATGAGGAAATGCAGCTTGCCGATTTGTTAGCCTCTTACAAGCCCTCGCTGCTACTTACCGGGCGTTGCAGCGACAAGGCGATTCGAGCTTTCAAAAGAGCTGGTATCCACGTGCTAACGGGCATCACCGGCTCAGTCCGAGCAGCCCTCAATAAATATCTTTCACCGGTATGCGCTCCCCGGAAGAAGCTGTAGATTTCAAATCGTTAGATGAGCTTAGTTTTTAAAAATGGCTGATCTGCAAAGACCCGTCACCCTGGTGGAGGAAGGCCCCGCTATCGGGGGCCTTATGGCCCAGTTGGACAAGACCTTCCCCACCAACGACTGCGCCATGTGCATCCTGTCGCCCCGGATGCTGGAGGTCGCCCGCCATCCCCTGATTGAAATCCTCACCCTGACCCGCCTGACTAATCTGTCCGGGGAGGCCGGGGACTTCACCGCCCACCTGAGCCGCCGCCCCCGGTACGTGGACGTGGACAAGTGCTCCGGTTGCGGGGAGTGCACCCGGGTCTGTCCCGCCCGCCTGCCTGACCCTTACAATTTGGGGTTGAGCCGGGCCAAGGCCATTCACGTGCCCTTTCCCCAGGCCGTGCCCCAGGCGGCTTATCTTGAGCCGGAGGCCTGTCGGGTGTTTCGGGGCAAACCCTGCGAGGCCTGCCTGAAGGTCTGCCCGGCCGGCGCCATAGACCTGCACCAGACCGAAGAGGTTCTGGTGCGGCGGGTGGGCGCGGTTATCCTGGCCCCGGGCTCCCGCCCCTTTGACGCCCGAGGCAAGGCGGAATACGGCTACGGCCGCTATCCCAACGTGGTCACCTCCCCGGAGTTTGAACGCCTGCTTTCGGCCACCGGACCATGCGCCGGACACGTGCGCCGCCCCAGCGACGGCACCGAACCCCGGCGCATTGCCTGGATTCAGTGTGTGGGCTCCCGGGACGCCAGTCTCGGGCGGGAATACTGCTCCTACGTGTGCTGTATGTATGCCGCCAAGCAGGCCATCATTGCCCGGGAGCACGACCCCAGGGTGGAGCCCACCATCTTTTTCATTGACTTCCGGGCCCAGGGCAAGGGCTTTGACCGTTATTATGAGCGGGCCCGGGAAACCCACGGAGTTCGCTTCCTCCGATCTATGGTGTCCCGGGTGACCCAGGATCCCCGGACTCACAACCTGGAAATCACCTATGTGGGCGAAGACGGGGACCTCCATACCGAGGAGTTTGACTTGGTGGTGCTGTCTGTGGGCTTGGGCCCTCACCCTGCGGCCGCCAAGCTGGCGGAGGTATGCGGCATTGAGACCGATAAGTACGGCTTTGTAAAACATCCCCCCTTTCAGATGGTATCCACCAGCCGGGAAGGCATATTCACCTGCGGCGCGTACCAATCCCCCAAAGATATATCAGAGACGGCCGGCCAGGCTTCGGCCGCGGCGGCGGCCGCCGCGGCGCTGTTGGCCGAGGCCCAGACCGGCCTGCTCCCCAAGGCGGAATATCCCCCGGAACGGGAGGTTTCCCAAGAGGAACCCCGCCTCGGTGTGTTCATCTGTCACTGCGGCATCAACATCGCCGGAGTGGTGGATGTGGTCGCAGTGACCGACTACGCCCGCACCCTGCCCCATGTGGTCCATGCCGAACATTACACCTTCGCCTGCGCCACGGACTCCCTGGATAAAATGCGGGCAGTTATTGAAGAGCAACAGCTCAACCGGGTGGTGGTGGCCTCCTGCAGCCCCCGCACCCATGAGCCGTTGTTTCAGGAGAACCTGAGGAAAAGCGGCCTGAACAAGTATTTACTGGAGATGGCCAACATCCGGGATCAGGATTCCTGGGTGCACCAGAATAATCCGGCCGGGGCCACGGAGAAGGCCAAGGAGTTGGTGAAAATGGCCGCGGCTCGGGCCGCGGAGTTGGAGCCCTTGAAGGAGTTCCCTGTCCCGGTGACCCAGAGCGCCTTGGTGGTGGGCAACGGCTTGGCGGCCCTGACCGCAGCCCTGACCATTGCCGATGCCGGCTATCAGGTACATCTGGCAGCCCTGGAAGACCGGGTCGCCTTCGGCGGGCTGGCTCGAAAGCAGCACTATAGCCTGGAAGGGCACCAATACCGGCCGTACATCGAGCACTTGGCGGCTCGGGCGGAAGGGCACCCCCGTATCCGTTGGTGGCCCAACTCCCGGGTAACCAGCTTTTCGGGTTACGTGGGCAATTTCCGCAGTACTCTGGAATACCCCGGCGAAAGCCGGGAGCTGCGATACGGCGTGGCGATCATCGCCACCGGCGGAGTGGAATATCAGCCCCGGGAATATCTTTACGGCCGACACCCGCGGGTTCTGACCCAGATGGAGCTGGAGAACCGCTTGACTACGGAGCCGGAAATCGTCGCCGAATCCCCTACCTTCGTAATGATCCAGTGCGTGGGCTCCCGTTCTCCGGAACACCCTTACTGCAGCCGGGTGTGCTGCGGCGAAGCTATCAAAAACGCCCTGAAAATCAAGGAACTGAACCCCGAAGCCAAGGTGTTCATCCTGTATCGGGACATCCGTACTTACGGCCTGAAAGAAATTTACTATAAAAAGGCCCGGGACGCAGGGGTGCGGTTCATCCGCTATGAACCGGAGCAGCCGCCGGAAGTGGAGCCGGCGGGCGAGGCCCTGGCAGTTTCGGTTTTTGACCAAAATCTTAAGGCGTTCATTGCGCTTGAAGCCGATTACCTGGTCTTGTCTGCGGCTATCCGACCACATCCCTTAAGCTCGGAAATCGCCCGTATTTTCAAGCTCCCGTTTGACAGGGACGGGTTCTTCATGGAAGCGCACCTCAAGCTCCGGCCCCTGGATTTTGCCGCCAGCGGTCTCTTTTTGTGTGGCTTGGCCCACGGCCCCAAATACGTTGAAGAGAGCATCGCCCAGGCTCAGGGGGCCGCGGCCCGGGCTCTCGGGATCCTGGCCCAAAAGCAGATGGTCGTGGGAGGCAGGGTGGCCCGGGTGGACCCGAAGCACTGCGTGGCCTGTCTGACCTGCATCCGCACCTGTCCCTTTGGGGTGCCCCGGGTTAACCAAACCGAAGGGGTGGTGGAAATCGATCCGGCGGCTTGCCAGGGTTGCGGCAGCTGCGCCAGCGCCTGCCCCCGGAAGGCCATTGAAGTGCTGCACAGCCGGGACCGCCAGATTATTTCCAAGATCTGCGCCATTGAGTTGGAGGAGATGGCGGCCTCGTAAACCACAGATTAGCGGATGGCTGACAGCCTCCACAAGTGGGGTGGCAATGAGTTATCTTCCTAAAATTCTGGCTTTCGTGTGCACCTATTGCGCCTACACTGCAGCAGACATGGCCGGCTCGGCCCGCATGCAGTACCCGGAGAGCGTGCGTATCGTCCAGTACCTGTGCACCGGGCGCATAGACCTGCTGCACATCCTCAAGGCCTTTGAGGCGGGCGCCGACGCGGTGCTGGTAGGCGGCTGAGAGGCCGGAGCCTGCCATTTCCTGGAAGGAAACCTGAGAGCCAGAGAAAGAGTGGAATACGCCCAGTACCTGCTGGAAGAGGTGGGTCTGGAGCCCGAGCGCCTGGAAATGTACGAAATCGGCGCCTCAGACGCCCCCAAATGGGTGGCCGCGGTACAAGAGATGACTGAGCGGGCCCAGGCCTTGGGCCCCAATCCCCTGAAACAGGGGGCCTCCCACCCGGCAGACGTTTTGGACTTCAACCAACCGGGGGAGGAAAAATGATTATTGCCCAACGCAAGCCTTTTAAGGAAATCAGTGAAGCTGTCGCCCCCTATGACAAGATTCTCATCGTGGGCTGCGGCACCTGCGTGGCCGTGTGTCTGGCCGGAGGCGAAAAAGAAGTGGGGCTCCTGGCCTCCCAACTTAAACTGGCCGCGGGCCTGAAGGGCCGCCGGATTGAAGTGGGTGAGATCACCGTGGAGCGCCAGTGCGACCGGGAATTTTTGGAACCGCTGTGCGACTTTGTGGCCGACCATGATGCCATTCTCTCCATGGCCTGCGGGGCCGGAGTGCAGTTTCTGGCCCAACTTTACTATTTCAAGCCCATCTTCCCAGCCGTGGATACCACCTTCATCGGCGTCAATGAGGCGGTGGGACTCTTCACGGAGCGGTGCCGGGCCTGCCATCATTGCTATCTGGGTCTGACCGGAGGCATCTGTCCCCTAACCATGTGCCCCAAAGGGCTGCTGAACGGTCCCTGCGGCGGTACCCTGAACGGCAAATGCGAAGTGGACCCTGAGAAAGACTGTGCCTGGAGCGAAATTTACCGGCGGCTGGAGCAGCAGGGTCGCCTGGACAACCTCAAAAAAATCGTGCCCTTGCACCCCCATGCCCGGAGCACCACACCGGGCCAGGTAATTCATCCGGCCTACCAGCGGAGATACAGCGCTTATGAGTAAATTGTCTGACACTCTGGAAGCCGGCCGGTTCGCGGTGGTGGTGGAACTCAAGCCTCCCAGGGGAACCAACACCCAGGACATGCTGACTCCGGTGAAGGCTCTGGCCCAGCAAGTGGCGGCCTTCGGCGTGCCGGACAATGAGCATGCCCGGATGCGTCTGTCCGCCTTGGCGGCCTGCCGGCTGGTCCAGGAAGCCGGAGGTGAGCCCCTGATGCATCTCACCTGCCGGGACCGCAACCGTCTGGCTTTGGAAAGCGAGCTTTTGGGAGCCGCCACCTTAGGGATAGAAAACCTGCTGTTGGTGAGCGGCGACTACGTTACCTTGGGGGACCACCCCGATGCCAAGCCGGTATATGACGTGGACAGCGTGCAGCTTCTGCAGATTGCCCAAGACCTGATGGCTGGCCGGGACAGCGTCGGCCAGGCCCTGGACGGCAACCCCTCCTTTTTTCTGGGGGCGGTGGTGGTCCCCGAAGCCAAGCCCCTGGGGCCGCAACTGCTCAAATTTGACAAGAAAGTGACCGCCGGCGCCCGCTTTTTCATCACCCCGCCGGTTTTCGACCTGGAAAAACTGGAGGATTTTCAAAAAGATCTGCCGGCCTATCCCGTGAAGCTGTTGGCCTCCCTGAAAGTGCTATCCCCTGAGGAAGCAGCTCAAGCCGACTCTCCTCAGTGGCGCAAGGTTTACCGGGTGCCCCGGCAAGTGCTGGAACAATTGACGGGAAAAGAGGGAGAGGATTTCCTCCGGGCGGGCGCTGCCCTGGCCGGAAGTTTGCTCAAACAAATCAGACAGGAGAAGCTGGCTGACGGGGTGTATCTGAAGGCCCGGGGCCGGGCCGACCTGCTGGAAGAAATTCTCCAGGCCGCCGCCAAATAATGCGGCAGGCGGGCACCCGGCGGCCAAGGGCAGCCGGAGTGGCCGCTGAGCCTTTTTCTTAATTCAGCTTGCAACTTCAAGAAGTGTCTTCCTAGCTATGGACTCTGCGGAGATCGCCGAAAAAGACGTGGCCATCCTGGGTGGGGGGATCGCCGGAATCACCGCCGCCCTGGAGCTGGCCCAACTGGGGCACCGGGTGGCCCTGATAGAAAAGTCCCCGTTTTTCGGAGGGCAGGCAGCGTCTTTCTGCTGCAAGGCCACGGACGTCTGCCAAAAATGCGGGGCCTGCCTGGTGGACCAGCGCCTCCGGGAGCTGTTTCAGGCACCCGATGTTGCCCTCCACCCCCATACCGAACTCATCCACGTGCAGCGGGAAAACGGGGTTTTCACCTTGGACTTCAAAAGCCAGCCGGACATCATTGATCCCCACCGCTGCATCAATTGCGGCATCTGCTACGATGAATGCCCTTCCGTGGACAGGGGGGCGGTGTTGGTGGCCGCCTCTACCGCCCAGCACCCCCGCTACTTTATTGATCTCCAAGGTTGCTTGTTATCGCCCGAATGCCTGCTTAAGGGCTGTCAAAGGATGTGTCCGGCCAAGGCTATTGACCTCACCCGGCAAGACACGACCTTCCAGCTCCGGACCAAGGCGGTGGTGGTGGCCACGGGCTATCAGCCGGCTGACCCTTCCAGCCGGCCCCGTTACGGCTATGGACGTTTTCCCCAGGTGATAACCGCCCGGGACCTGGAGGAGAAACTGCGGCTGGGCCAGTCCTTGAACCGCGACGGCAAGGCACCGTTCAGGGTGGCCTTCATTCAGTGTGTGGGAAGCAGGGACCGGCAACATCCCTATTGTTCCCGGGTCTGCTGCGCTTACGGCCTCCGCCTGGCCAAGCTCATCAGGCACCGCCACCCGGAAGCCGAGCTTACCACCTTTTACATGGATCTCCAGGCCATCGGGATGGA
>JAFDHU010000096.1 GCA_019308625.1 Deltaproteobacteria bacterium | reverse complement strand
TTTTAGGCCGGCGTTGAGGGCGACTTCAATCTGGGCGGCCAGCTCCCGGCGGATCTCCGGCAACAGCCGGGGCTTAAAATAGTAGCGCCAGCCGGCCAAGACCGGGTGGCGGGGGAAGTTGCCCCGGGCGTCCACCAGGCGGGGGAGGACGCAGGGCGGCAGCACGGCCCGTCCCTGGGCCAGGGTGAGGTGGAGGCCCAGGCACAGGCCGGGAAGCTCCCGGGCCAGCGCCAGGGCGTGGGCCGCGGCCGGACCCGCCACCATGAGGGAGGCGCAGGTGAGGGGCCAGGGCGTGGGCCGCGGCCGGACCCGCCACCATGAGGGAGGCGCAGGTGAGGGAGCCGAACTTGTGGGCCAGGCCCACCGCGGCGTTCAGGGAGGGGGAGAGGCCGAAGTCATCGGCGGTGAGGATGAGTTTTCGGTTTCCGGTTTGCGATTTGCGGTGGGAAATGGTCAAGGTATCCGTGTACCTGATTTTTGATGGATTCACCTTTTAACCTTAACCGATCAGATATCTTTCTCCAGACTCCGAAGCGCTATTTTTACCGAAAACCAAAAACCGAAAACAAAAAACCCTCACTACCCCACCCAGCGGCGGCCGTCGCTCAGCAGATCTGCCAGGGACAAGAAGTTGTAAGGGTGCAGCAGAACGGCCAAGCCCCTGAGCCAGCGCCCCCGGCGCCAAGCCTCCAGGAAGTCGGCCATGGATTGGGCTAGGTACTGATACACACTGGCATCCCGGTAGCACTCGCTGATGCAGGCATCACAGGCATCCCGCACCGGGGGTGCCCGGTGAATCTCTTCCAGGGGCCCCAGGGAGTGGGGCAGGACATGGCAACGGTAAACATTAAGGTGCCAATCCACATAAAAATGTTTGTATCCAGCCAGACAGGGGAAGCGGCGAGGCCGGCGGCGCAGGCGATTCCTTAAATCCAGCAGGGCCTGGCGGGAGTTGAGGATAGCCAGGGGGGCATGGCGCTTCAGGACCAAGAGGCGGCCAAACAGTTCGTCCAGCTCCCGGGAGCTGAAGTGCACCAGCGGGTGAGGGGCATAGCCCAGATAAGAGGACGCCAGCGAAGTGAGAGGATAGGAAAAAAGGAGGCGCTCAAAGCCCAGATGCTTTATAAAGCCGGGGAGGGCTTCCAGGTCGTCAATGAGGCGGCTCAGAGTCACCGAGGCCACGGGCGAGAAGCCGAGCTGTCGAGCCAAGGGCAGGAGGGCCTGAATGCGGCGGGTGAGTCCGGGAAGCCCCCGGTTCCAGTCGTGGGCGGCCGGAGAGGCGGCGTCCAGGGAGATAATCAGGCAGGCCAACCCTGCCTGCCGGAGTTCTTTCAGCAAGGGGGCAGTGAGGAGGGCGCCGTTGGTTACCAGGATGGTGCCCAGCCCCAGTTCCCGGGCCCGGGCCACCGCGTCCAGGAGATGGGGATAAAGTAGAGGTTCACCGCCGGTGAAGGTAATATAATAGGACCCCCGCTGCCTCAGGGCAGCCAGCCCCCGGGACAGGCGCGCCGGGTCGGCCATGGTGACGGCATGGGCCGGGACTTGGGGGAAGCTGCAAAACCGGCAGTGGGCGTTGCAGGCGTTGGTGACGGCAAGCTGCACCAGCCCCGGGCCGCCCTCCAGAAAGAGGTGAAGGTAGTCTGCCAGCCTCATGAGCAGCCGGCGCCGGCTTGGGCCTGGTCCTCCCGGCATTGGCGCCGCTTGAAGAGAAAGGTGAAGAATTCCCGGCTTTCCTTAAGCAGGCGGCGGCGCTCGTCGGGGTCCTGGAGCATGACTTTAAGAGCCCGGGCCATGTAGCGGGGGCGGAAATAGAAGCGCCGGTAAAACCGGGGCACAGCCTGAAAAATATCCGCGGCGGCCAGTCCGGGGTAGTCCACCACGCACTGCTGGTAGCCAGTCATGCCCTGCACCAGTTGGTGGTCCTGCAGGTAGCCCCTCTCCCGACAGTATTCGTAAAACTCGGTACCAGGATAAGGGGTGGCCAGGGATACTTGGATGGTGTCAGGGTCCAGTTCGCAGGCGAAGCGGATGGAGGCCTCAATGCTTTCTTTGGTTTCTCCGGGCAGGCCCACCATGAAGGTACCGTGCACCTGGATGCCCAACTCCCGGCACCATTTGACGAAGCGGCGGGCCATCTCCAGGGTGGCGCCCTTTTTGATGTTTTGCAGCACTTGGGCGTCTCCGGTTTCAAAGCCCACCACCAGCAGGCGGAGCCCGCCATCCTTCATGGCCTTCAGGGTCTCGTAGTCGGTGTTGACCCGAGCAGTGGCCGACCAGGTGCAGTTTAAGGGGGCCAGAGCCCGGCTGAGCTCCCGGGCCCGGGGCCCGTTGGCCGTAAAGGTGTCATCGTCAAAAAAGATTTCCGCCGCCTGGGGAAACAGTTCCAGGGCCCGGCGGACCTCGGCGGCCACATTGGCTACGCTCCGGACCCGGTAACGCCGGCCGGTGAAGGTCTGGGGCCAGAGGCAGTAGACGCACTGGTGCGGGCAGCCACGGCCGGTGTAGATGGACACGTAGGGGTAACGGAGGTAGGGGATGTTGTACCGCTCCAGCTTAAGGTCGCGGTGATAGATGTCCACCACAAAGGGCAGGGCGTCCAGGTCTTCAATATAAGGGCGGTCCGGGTTGTGATGGATATGGCCGTTGGTCCGGTAGCTTAAGCCCAGAATGTCGGCCCAGGGGCGGTCCTGGGCCACTTCCGTGATAGTGAAGTCAAATTCCCGGCGGGCCACAAAATCCACCTGGGGCGCGGCGGCCAGGGATTCCTCGGCCAGGACCGTCACCTGGGGCCCCACCAGCCCGGCCTGCAGACGGGGGTTGACTTCCTTGAGACGCCTGATGGTCTCCACATCGTGATGGAAGGAGGCGCTGGTGGTGAAGAGCACCGCCAGGTCAAAGTCCTTGGCCAGGGCGGCCACCTGATCCACGGTCAGGTGCTCGGGTGGGGCGTCCACTACCCGGCTTTCCGGGATGAGCCCGGCAGGATAGCACAGCCAGGTAGGATACCAGAAGGAGGCAACCTCCCGAGTGGCCTGATAACGGGAGCCGGCCCCGCCGTCAAAGTCCTGAAAAGAGGGAGGGTTGAGCAGGAGCGTGCGCTTCATTGATTAGTCACCGTAGGCTATAGAATTATGAATTAAAAGTTTATCCCAGAGCCCGGAGTTTGTCCAGAAACAGGCCCCCAAGACTTGCTCCCGGGGGCTAGCAGGCATTGCAAAACCTTATGTTTGGCACCCTGAACTAAGTGAAGCGTCTAGGAACTAACTGAAATTACCAGATTATCCGCTTCGCTCAGAATGACAAGGTTTACTTTTGGAGAATTTTCCAACAGCCTAGGCCGGAGGGAAGGCCTGTTTTGACTCAGAGTCTGAAAGTCATTCTGAGGCCCTTTAGGAGCCTAAGAATCCATACCCTTCGCTTAGGCTCGAGGTGACATAATTCACTTTCTCGCCGGTTATGGGTGCTCTATGCCGGATCAGAAAACAACTGCCGGGGAAAAAGGCCAAAAAGAAGTTGTCGTTCAGGTGGACGGGCTGACCAAGCGCTTTCAGGCACGGCTGGCGGTGAACCGGTTCACTTTGAGGGTGACCCGGGGGGAGGCCTTCGCCCTGGTGGGGCCGGATGGCGCCGGCAAAACCACGGTGATGCGGCTGCTCACCGGAATCATGGACCCGGACGAGGGCCGGGCCCAGGTGCTGGGGTTTGACACGGTCAAGGAGGCGGAGCAGCTCAAAGAGCACATCGGCTATATGCCCCAGCGTTTCGGGCTGTATGACGATCTGACAGTGGGCGAAAACTTGAGGTTTTTCGCCGACCTCTACCGGGTTCCGCAGGAGGAGCGCCAGCAGCGGGTGCCGGAGCTGCTCCGGTTTGCCAACCTGGCGGCCTTTCAGGACCGCCTGGCGGCCCAGTTGTCCGGCGGCATGCGCCAGAAGCTGGGGCTGATCTGCGCCCTAGTGCACCGGCCGCAGGTCCTGTTCCTGGATGAACCCACCTTCGGGGTGGACCCGGTATCCCGGCGGGAATTCTGGGCCATTCTCTATGAACTTCTGAAAGGCGGCATGACCATCTTTTTGTCCACCGCTTACATGGATGAGGCTGAGCGGGCCCACCGGGTGGGGCTGATGCATCAAGGACGGCTGCTGGTGGTGGACACCCCCCAGGCGCTGAAGGAATCCTTTGAGGGCGAGCTTCTGGAGGTGCGGACCGCGGATTTGCGGACCGCTCGGGCCGCGTTGACGGGACAGCCCCTGGTCGGTCAGGTGCTGGCCACGGGGGATCGGCTCATGGTGGCGGTACCCCGGGCGGAGGAAGCCCTGGAGCCCTTGAAGCAGACCCTGGCTGCCGCCGGGGTGGAGGAGGTGCAGATCAACCCGGCGGAGCCCGGCCTGGAGGACCTGTTTGTTCAGATCATCCTCAAGCAGGAAAGCCAGGCGGAGGGTTAAGGCGGCTTGGGGCCTGCACCCGGCAGGATGAGGCCGGAGCCTCAGACTGGCTAATATCCCCTTCCGATATTTGACCCCCAGGAGGCAAGGCACAGGAAAGGCCTCTGCAGATTGTTTCCTTTCTTGCCTTTGGAGCCTGCCTTGACCTTGCCCGGGCAAACGGTTACCGTGCCAGACCTTCCGGGTGTTCTGGCAGGCCGGCGGAGTTTGTTTTAAAGAAACGGGCAAAACCGCGATGGACGTAAAGGTCCGCAGCCTGAAACCCGAAACTGCCTGCCGCAGGGGAGAGCCATGCACATAGATAGGGAAGTAAAGCTGCGCTATTTATTGGCAAAGCTGGATAAGTCCTTGGATATTATTAAGAAATCTGGTCCAAAGTTACGGGCCGCCATCAGCGAGGCCAGACATGAACTACTTGAGAGATCCCGACGGCAACGTGTATCTGGAAAGTGACAATCCCGTGCAGGCCTGGACGCCGGAAGAATGGCAGGCCTTTCTTACCGAGGTGGAGGCGGAAATTGTGGCCCTGCGGGAGAAATTGACCAGCATGCCGGTGTGCAAAGTCAGGCCCGACGAGGAGACGCTCAGGTTTTGGAACAGCGTGCACGGGAGCTACGCTGCGGAGCTGGAGAGCCGCCTCCGGGCCAAAACCGCTTGGCTGGAAGAGCTGAAAAAGGTGTAAGGGGTGAGTATCAGCTACAATTCCTGGATCACGCCGGCCTACATCTATTCTGAGGCCGGGGGGGTCTTTTCCGCCAATTTCTCCGGGCAGGTGGTCTTTGATTATTTCCCGGACGGGGCGCAGGCTGGCGACGCCTTGTACTTCGGGCACAACCCCCGGTTTGACGACGTGCAGGTTTATATCGGTACGCCGTTTGCCGCGGACTCAGCAGCCTTTGTCTGGGAATACTGGAACGGTTCCGCATGGGCGCCCCTGGCGGTGACGGATGGTACCAACGGCTGGACCGCCACCGGACAGCAGGTGGTCGGCTTTACCCCTCCGGATGACTGGCGGGAATGCGAGGTGAACGGCGTCAAACAAATGTGGGTGCGCTGCCGCCTGGAGGCAGTGAGCAACCCCACGGAAGGCGGCGCCAATGCCACCGAAGCCGTGCAGGTGGGAGACAATCTCCTGGTGGTGACCGGCTACACCGAGACGGCGCCCTGCAACTTTGAAACCCTCTATGAGGCCAGTCTGGCGGGCAACTGGGACGTGGTGCTCCGGCAGGGTTTGGACCAGTATTTTCTCCGGGCCAGGGTGCAGGTGGGGGACGGCAGCACCCCCACCTGGCTGATAGACGAAGACAAACAGGTGGAGTTTGCCTATCTGGGAGTACCCTGGACGAGCATCATTGCTCTGCTAACCAAAAGCCAGGCCACCGCCAGATTTGGCAGGATATTGGATGCGGAACTGAAGATCGGTGGCCATGGCTGCTGTTTCAATTGGGGAGAGCTTAGCAACATAAGTATGAGAAACATCGGGGGCAGCCTGGAATTCTACGGCTGCTCCTTCAGCAGCCGGGGGTGGGACGCCAAAATAGCCCATTGTTCCGGGGTGAAGATCTGGAATTGCCTGTTCCACGGCCAAAAAGTGGGAACCTTCAATCTGAGCGGCAGCGAGCTGTATCACCTCACCCTGCTGGAGGGAGCCACTCTGGACGAAACCCAGCCTGACACCGCCATGGATGACCTGCGGTCCTATCTGAACGGCGGTTACGCCTTTCTGAGCTATGCGGGTGAGCGACCAGGAGGACAACCCGGTGGGCAGTGCAGTGGTGGAGATTCAGGATATTTTCGGCAATCCGGTGTCTGGCTCTCCTTTTAGCACTGATGCAGAAGGGCGCATTCCGGAGCAGATACTGGACTATGCCGTGTACACTTATGAGGCGGGCCTGCCGGATGACACCCTGGTTACGACCTATTCTCCCTACCGGCTGCGTATCAGCAAAGAGGGTTACGCCGACTATGAGGATGTGGTGGAGGTGGACCGGCCGCAGATGAGTCTGGAGGTGGCCCTGCAGCCTCCGCCGCCGCCGGTGTATGTGCCCGTCCCGGCCAGTGAGCTGGAGGTGGCGCTCAGCCGCCCCCGGCTGGCGGTGGAGCTGCGGTCACCACAGCTTGAGGTGGAGCTACATGGCGGGTAAAGTGATTTTCAAGAGAGGGGAAGCCAAGCACCTTACCCTGTCGGTCAGCCAGGACGGGAGCGCTGTGGACCTGAGCGGCGCCACCCTGTTTTTGGGAGTGAAAAAGAGCAAGACCGACAGCGGTTTTGTCCTGTCCAAGACAGACGGGGAGTTCAACAAATCCCAGGCCGGGGACGGCGTGGTGTCGGTGTTTCTTTCCGAGTCTGACCTTGATCAGGAGGCGGGGCTTTATGTGGCGGAGCTCAAGGTGGAGTTTCCGGACGGCACCATAGACAAAAGCCTGGACCTGGCCCTGGTGATTGAACCGGCGGTGACGTGAGGTTCTCCTCCGGGGCGGCCGTAGCTGCCGGGAAGCAGGGTGTCCGGGCCGCCGGCCAGTTTTGGGCACCCCGCCGGCAGGTGATTGCTACTTTCCCCGTCCCCCCAGCAC
>JAFDHU010000095.1 GCA_019308625.1 Deltaproteobacteria bacterium | reverse complement strand
GCCGGCAGCCGGGGGGACACCAGTTTGTGCTGCCGGGGATAAAGATGGTAGCGGGCGGCGATGTCCTTGCCGGTTTCATAGCGGTCCAGAAAAAGGTAGGCGGCTCGGGGCGGAATGACTTTTTTCAGCTCCAGGAGCCACCGGTAATACGGGTCTTCCTGCCGGACCGCCTCCCCGCCGCGGCCCTGAACCAGGCGCATTGCCGCGTCACCGGCTTCCGGAGCGAAGTGCCAGCCCAGCCAGAGCACTTGCACGCCCCAGGCCAGGAGGACGCCCCCCAGCAGCCAAAATTTTACACCGCTGCCTCGCATGTCCGGATGAAAAGCCGAAAAGACAAAGATTGTCCAGGAATGGGGGGCAGAAGGCCAGGAGTCAGAAACCGCCGAGATGGCTTTCAGCCCCCGACGAGTATGCAGCGTAGCTTTGCTTCCTCACCCTCCCCCCGGTCGGCCTTAAGGTTTCAGTCCCAAAACCGGAAGCGGATAATATGGAAAATGGCGGCGAGGCCGTCCCGCCAGGTGATTTTCTTGCCCTGGGCGTAGTCCCGGCCGTGATAGCTGATGGGCACCAGTTCCGGCTCCACCCCGAAGCGGTTGGACTTGATGCGGATGTCCTTGATAACCTCTGCCCTGAAGACCTTGTAGCCTACCTCCATATCCGATAGGTTGAGGTTGGTGAACATATTGGAGAGAAAGGTGACGCAGCGGTTGCCCATGTAGTGCCAGAAGAACAGCACCCGGTGGGGCCGGGCCCCGATGAGGCGGCTGCCGTAGACCACATCTGCCAGGTCCCGCTCAATGGGATCCAAAAGCGCCGGATAATCCGCCGGGTCATATTCCAGGTCGGCGTCCTGGATGATGACCACCTCGCCGGTGACGTGGGCGAAGCCGGTGCGCAGGGCCGCCCCCTTGCCCTGGTTTCTTTCATGAAAGAAAAGCTTGACATTATCGTATTCCCGGGCCAAGCGCTCAAGGATCTGCCGGGAGCCGTCGGTGGAGGCGTCGTCCACCGCGATGATTTCCTTTTCATAAGGGGTGGCCTGCACCCGCCGGAAGATTTCCTCCAGGGTGTCCTTTTCATTGTACACCGGGATAACCACGCTCAGCTTCATGGGGCCACTGACTCCTTGAACGGAACTTGGCAGACCACTATATCACCTTTTGACCGGGGAGGGGGAGAGAAGTTAAGGATTTTCTTTACAGACCGGCTTCAGCCGCCGATGCCCACCATGGGGCAGGAGGATAGGGCCTCGGTGGAGATTCGGGGCTCAGGCAGTGAGGGTTTGGCCTTCACCGCCTGTTCAAAGAGGCGGGCCAGGTCGGCCAGGGAGGCTCCCTGCCGCAGGGGCCCCTTGAGATCAATCTCCCGCTGGGAAAACAGACAGGGCCGCAGCCGGCCGGAGGCAGTGAGGCGTAGGCGGTTGCAGGTGGAGCAGTGGTGCTGGCTCACCGGGTTGATGAAGCCTAGTTCCCCCTGAAAGCCCGCAGGGCGTACCAAGTGAGCCGGGCCAGAAGTGGGCCGGCGTCCCAAGGTCTGCATCTCCCCCAGAACCGCCAAGCGGCGGCGCACCTCGGACATGGGGAGGAAATGCCGGGCCCAACGCTCTTCCGAGATGGTGGGCATAAACTCAATAAACCGTACCTGCAGGGGGAGATCCCGGGCCAGGCGGGCGAAATCCAGCAGTTCGTCGTCATTGATATCCTTGAGCACCACACAGTTGACCTTGACCGGGTGGAAGCCCAGCTCCAGGGCCCGCCACAGCCCGGCCAAGACCTGCGCAAAATGATCCCGGCCGGTAATGGTCCGGAAGCGTTCCGGATTTAAGGTGTCCAGGCTGAGGTTCAGATGACGCAGGCCCGCGGCGTAGAGGTCCCGGGCCATGTCGGCCAGCAGCACGCCGTTGGTGGTCAGGCACACCTTTTCCAGACCGGGTAAACGATGCAGGGCCCGGACGAAGTCCACCACCCCCCGACGCACCAGGGGCTCGCCCCCGGTCACCCGGATTTTACGGATGCCTACGGTGATTGCCGCCCGGGCTGCCTGGAGCAGCTCCTCATACTGCATGATTTCCGAGGCCGGCAGTTTCTGCCAGTCCCGCCGGGGCTGACAATAAAAGCAAGCCAGGTTGCAGCGATCCGTGATGGAGAGACGCAGGTAATTGATTTCCCTGGAGTAATTGTCTTTCACAGGTTTCCCCCAAATCAGGACAAACTGATTTTACCTCAAATGGCCCTCCCCGGGTGGATTTTTTTCTCCTTGACAGGAGGGGAATTTTCATCAAAAATGGGCCGCAGTAGCCGACGGGTCCCTTGATAAGGGTGAAAAGGGAAGCCGGTGCAAGACCGGCGCGGTCCCGCCGCTGTAACCGGGGACGAACCCTGCACCAGGCCACTCTTTCCGGCCGGAAAGGGGAAGGCGCAGGCAGTAGGATGATCCGGGAGCCAGAAGACCTGCCCGTCCGGCTGGCCGGCGTCCCCGCGGCAGGGACTAAAGGCCGGCCCGAGGCTCAAGCCTCGGGCACCCTGGGACCAAGAAAACTGGGTGCACTCCCCGGGTCTGAAAGGACCCGGGGATTTTTTTTGAACCCAAACCAGGGGTGGCGCCGGCGGGGCTTCGCGCCCCACAATCCAATTCAACAAGGAGGCGAAGGCATGAAGGACGGTCTCATCGTGTACGTGGTGGGCGGCCAGGAACCGCCGGCAAACGCAGATTGGGCGGCAGCCGCCCGGTCTCTGGGACGCTCTGCTGACCAGGTGGAGCTGGTGTCCCCCGGGGAGGGCTTTTTCACTGTGGAGGATGCTTGGCATTACCTTTTGACCCGGGGCTGCGGGCGCATCAGCCTGCTGGTGGCCGCGGCCGGGGAGGAAGGGGACCTTAAGCCCTTGAGCCCCCCGGTGCGTTTGTATGGCTGAAAAAGTCAGAATCTCCCTGCGGGGGAATCCGAAATCCTAAACTACCAAGTCAGGAGAAAGGAGAAATGCGTAAGTGCCTTCAATTTTTCTTGGTTGTGGTGCTTGTCGTCCTGGTCTGCGGCGCCGCTCAGGGGGAGGAGGAAACCCAGACCCCGGAAGACAAGGAGAAAAAGGAGGCGGTGGTGCTGGAAGAGGTGGTGATTACTGCCACCAAGACGCCGGTACCTGTCAAGGAAAGCAGCCTCTCCGCCACGGTGATTACTGATAAGGAAATCCAGGAACGGCAGGTCTTCCGGGCCGAAGAGATGATCCGGGCCGTGCCCGGCGCGGTCATCAGCCAGACGGGCAGCGCCGGGGGCACCACCTCTTTGTTCCTGCGGGGCGGGGAGGCGGATCACACCCAGGTGCTGTTCAACGGCATCAAGCTGAACGATGCCGGCGGAGGGTTTGACTGGAATGCCCTGACCGTGGACAACCTGGAGCGGATTGAAGTCGTCCGGGGCCCCATGAGCACCTTATACGGGGCCGATGCGGTGACCGGCGTGGTCAATCTGCAGACCAAAAAGGGGGTTGGGCCGCCCACCCTGCGGCTCAACGGGGCCTGGGGAGCCCACAGCGAAAACGGCAACTACCAAGGGGACAACCGGGTCAGTCTTTTGGGCTCCTACGGGAAGTTCGCTTATTCCCTGGCCTACAGCCGCATGGATGATATGGGCATTCTCCCCCTCAACAACCGCTTCGCCAACAATGTGGTAAACGCCCGGTTTGACTTTGACCCTATGGAGAACTTGTCATTTACGGCCTTTACCTGGTTTGTGGATTCCCGCTTCGGGGTGCCCACGGAATACGGCGGCAATCGCTTTGATACCAAGGCCGCCGGAGGGCCGGGGCTGGACCCCGATCAAAAGAATACCAAACAGGACCTGCTTCTGGGCTTACGAGGCAATTACTGGCCTTTTGAGTGGTGGGAAAATGAGCTAACCCTGGCCTTTACCCGGTTTGACCGAAACTTTGACGACCCGGCCAATCCGGCGGAGTCCACCTTTGACGCCATGTTCGGGTCCTTCTTCTCCCGGGACCTCCAGCAGCGCTACAGCCTGGACTACCATGCCAACCTGCGGTTCGGCGAGCGCCAGCGGGTGGACAGCATTACCACCCTGGGGGTGGCGGCCCGGGCTGAACGCTTCAAGCAGCGCATCCACGGCGTTTCCCCCTTCTTCGGAGGCTTTGACAGCCATATCAAGACCCACCGCGACAGCGTGGCCTTTTATTTCCAGGAGCAGTTGAGCCTCTGGGAAAGGCTGTTTGTTACCGCGGGTTTCCGGGTGGAGGACAATAGCGCCTTTGACCAGGTGGAATTCATTCCTCGGGCCTCCGCCGCCCTCCGCATCAAGGAGACGGACACCACCCTTCGGGCGGCCGGCGGCCGGGCCATCAAGGAGCCCACCTTCCTGGAGAGCTTCTCCCGCAGCCAATTAACCAAAGCCAACCCCTTTCTCAAGCCGGAGGTCAACGTGTCCTGGGAAGTGGGGGCAGATCAGTATTTCTGGCAGGACCGGGTGATGTTTTCGGTCACCTATTTTGAAAACCATTTTTCTGATCTGATCACCTTTGTGCCCCGGCCTTTTCCCCTGTTGTCCAGCTTTGAGAATATCGGCGAGGTGCGCACCACCGGCCTGGAGCTGGCCCTGCGGGTGAAGGCCCCCTTCGGCCTGACCCTGCGGGCGGCTTACACTCATCTGTTTCAGTTCACTGTACTGGATGACGGCGGTGTCGGAGGCCTGTTTTTCGCCACTGGCCGGCATCTGCTCAGACGGCCGCGGCACACCTTCAGCTTTGACCTGGACTACAGCAGGCCGAAATATGGCCTTCACCTGAGCGGCCTGTTTGTGGGCTGCCGGGACGACTCGCAGTTCACCTTCACCCCGCCCTTCAACTTCGGCAGCGCCCGGGTGACCAACGGTAGTTACTTTATCGTCAATCTGGCGGGATACTACACCCTGGTGGAGAACCGGGGATATGTCAGGAAAGTCCAGCTCCAGGCCCGGATCAACAACCTGTTTGACGAGGATTACGAGGAGGTCTTCGGGTATTCCTCGCCCCGGTTCAGCTTTCTGGCCGGATTGAGAGTAGTCATGTAGGCGGGGTCGGGGGCTGGCCCCCCAAAGCCAGCCCCCGTAATTCTAATAAACCGAAAACTGGGCGCTCTTCTGGTCTTGGCCGAACGCGGTCTGGATGCGAGTGACCAGGGTGTAGATACCCGGGGCAGATCGGGGCTCCAGGGTGAATTCCACCCGTTGCGTCCAGGTGCCGTTCAGATTGCGGGTGGACATGGTTTTGGTCTGGCCCAGCGACTTGCCCTGATAAAAGATCTCCCGAGTGATGGTGACCGGGATGGGCATGTCCGTCGAAGTTAGAAGGGTGTAAGTGGTGGATAGAGTCAGGGTATCCCCGGGCCGGGCGCTGGAGGGTCTTACCTCTACCTCCTCCAGGCGGACGACGCAGCCCCCCGTGGGACAGTAATTGTATTTGGCCGCGGCCTGTTCCCGGCTCATTTTTTTCTCCTCCTGGTACCGGCCCCAGCGGAAGCGGCCCAAAGGCGTCCTGAGCCCCTGGGCATAAGCAGTGAGACCGGGAAGCGCCAGCCACAGCAGGATTAACAGCCAGATGCATCCCTTCCTGGTCATGTGTTCCTTCCTCCTGAAAAAGGGCCAAGTCTGCTTTCAGGGCGGCAGGTAGCGCCGCGCCCCCATGAAGGAGGCCTGCCACACAGGGGCGTCCAACCGGCTCACATACACCCCCTGGCGGGAGGCGTGGATAAAGCGGCCCCGGCCCAGGTAGATGCCGTTGTGGCACACCCGGGCGGCGGAGGCCGGTGCCAGCAGGCCCGCCCTGAACAGCCGGTAGTTCCTGGCCTGACAGAAACGGTTGAAAAACACCACATCCCCGAAGCGCAGCCGCGCCCTGGGCACCGGCTGGCCCTGGCGGAACTGCTGAGCCACGGTGCGGGGCAGGGCCACCCCCACCCGCTGGAACACCGCCTGCACCAAGCCGGAACAGTCTACTCCGGAGGGGTCAGTGCCGCCGGGTTTATACGGCGAGCCGTAAAACTCCTGCAGGGCCTGGTGCAGAGCCGTCTCCTGTGGCGTGCGCCAGACTGTGGGCGGCGGCCCGGCAGGAGGGACGGGCGGCCGGGTGCAACCCAGGGCCGGCACCCCGATTATCAGCACTGCTGCCAAAATCCGCCCCCACGAGCCCAGGGCAGCCATACTCACACAACCTGTAAGGCTGGGCCGGGCGGACCCCGAAACTGATGGCACCGCGGCGCCGCGCCCGGGTCAGCCTTCCTTGGCCTCCAGCCGGGGAAACAGGGGCTTGTCCTTTTTCAGGGTCCCGCCGGGAGTCAGGCGACCCCAAACCAGAATCCGGGGCAGGGGGTGGTCCCACAGGGACAGGCCCAGCCCCAACTGTTCGCTCATCTTTAAGGCGCTGCCGGGCATCACTGGCCGCAGCAGGGCGGCAATCCAGCGCAGGCCTTCCAGGAGGTGGTAGAGCACCGTGTCCAGCCGGCCCGCGGCTTGGGGGTCCTTGGCCAAGGCCCAGGGCTCCACCGTCACAATATAGCGGTTCAACAGACCGATGAACTCCCACAGCCGGGCCAGGGACTTGGGGAATTCCAGCACCGGAAAAAAGTGGAGAAAATCCGC
>JAFDHU010000094.1 GCA_019308625.1 Deltaproteobacteria bacterium | reverse complement strand
ACCGGCCGGCTGGCTCCGGAGGCCGTGGACCGTACTCTGGCGGTCCTGGCCCGCTTTGTAGAGGAGATGCAGGCCCTGGGGGTGGAGCGCTGCCAGGCTGCAGGTACCCAGGCGGTGCGGCAGGCGGCCAATCGGGAGGAGTTTCTGGCTCAGGTGGAGAACCTGGGCCTCGCCGTGCGCCTCCTGGACCCCGAGGAAGAGGCCCGGCTGACCCTGGCCGGAGTTTTGGCGGCCTTGGCGCCCCAGTACCGCCAAGCCGACCCTCTGGTGGTTTTTGATTTGGGGGGCGGCAGCTCCGAGTTTGTGCTGCTTAGGCCCGGCGCGGCGCCGGTGTTCGCCGGCCTTGCCCTGGGGGTGCTCACCTTAAGCCAGGCTTTTCCGGTAGGGGACCCCCCGGAGGCTACCAAGGTGGAGGCCCTGCAGCAGGAAATCCGGGGGCGACTTAAGCAGTTTTATGCCGAAAATTTCTCTGACCGGCTCCCGCAGCCGCCCACCCTGGTGGGCACCGCCGGCGCGGTGACCACTTTGGCGGCCATGTCCCTGGAGATGACGGCATACGACCCGCAGCGGGTTAACAACCTGGTGCTGTCCAGGGAGCGGCTGGAGGAGATGGCGGGCCGGATAACCGCCTTGCCGGAGGCAGTGCGGGCGCGGCTGCCAGGGCTGGAGCCGGCCAAGGCCGGGGTGATGGTGGCCGGGGTGCTGGCAGTGCTGGAGATTCTGAAAGTCTTCGGCCAGGACTCTTTAGTAGTGGTGGACGCCGGCCTGCTGGAAGGGCTGCTCAGTGACATGGCTACCTGAGCGGCTTTCCGGGGCGCGTCTGCAGATAGAGAAAAATCTTAGTTACTAAATTTCAAATGAAAAGACGACAGGGGAGTTGCCACCCATGACCCAGGATCAGATTCCCTATGCCCTGACCTTTGATGATGTGCTCCTTTTACCCGGGCCCTCGGCGGTGCTGCCCAGCGAGGTGGATTTGAGCACCCGGCTGACAGCGGGCATCCGCCTGAATATCCCCATCGTCAGCGCGGCCATGGATACGGTCACCGAAGCGGAGACGGCCATCAGCCTGGCCCGTCAGGGGGGCATTGGCATCCTGCACCGGAATCTCAGCATTGAGGCCCAGGCCCTGGAAGCTGAAAAGGTCAAGAAGTCGGAATCGGGCATGATCCTGGATCCGGTGACCATCGGGCCGGACGAACCTATTTACCGGGTGATGGAGCTGATGGGCCGCTATCGGATCTCCGGCATCCCGGTGGTGGAGGGGAAAAGACTGGTGGGCATCGTCACCAACCGGGACCTGCGCTTTGAGACCAATTTGGGGCAGAAGGTCAAGGCAGTGATGACCTCCAAAAACCTGGTGACCGCGCCGGTGGGCATCACCCTGGAGGAATCCAAGGCCCTGCTGCACAAATACCGCATTGAGAAACTGCTGGTGGTGGACGACAACTATGAATTAAAAGGGCTCATCACCATCAAGGACATTGAAAAAATCAGGAAATATCCCCTGTCCTGCAAGGATGAATTCGGCCGCCTGCGGGTGGGGGGCGCAGTGGGCGTGGGTCCGGACCGGGAGGAACGGGTGGAGGCTTTGGTGAAGGCCGGCGCAGACGTCATCTGCATTGACACGGCCCACGGCCATTCCCGGCGGGTGGTGGAGGCAGTGGCGGACACCAAAAGGCAGTATCCCGAAATCCAGATCATCGCCGGCAATGTGGGCACGGCCGAGGGGGTCCGGGACCTCATCAAGGCCGGGGCCGACGCGGTGAAGGTGGGGGTGGGGCCGGGCTCCATCTGCACCACCCGGGTCATCGCCGGGGTGGGAGTGCCCCAGCTCACCGCGGTGATGGAATGCGCCCGGGCGGCCAAAGAGGCGGGCGTTCCTCTGGTGGCCGACGGGGGCATCAAGTACTCCGGCGACATCACCAAGGCCTTGGCGGCCGGAGCCGACGCGGTGATGATCGGCAGCCTCTTTGCCGGCACCGATGAGAGTCCGGGAGAAACCGTGATCTTCCAGGGCCGCAGCTACAAGATTTACCGGGGTATGGGCTCCGAGGAGGCTATGCGGGTGGGCAGCCGGGACCGGTATTGCCAGGAGGACATTGATTTGGAGTGCAAGCTGGTCCCTGAGGGCATCGTGGGCCGGGTGCCCTACCGGGGGCGGCTGGCCGATGTGGTCTTCCAACTGGTGGGCGGGGTGCGCTCAGGCATGGGTTACGTGGGGGCCCGGACCATTCCGGAGCTCCAGGAAAAGGCCAGGTTTGTGCGCATCACCCCGGCGGGCCTGAAGGAATCACACGTCCACGACGTCATCATCATGAAGGAGGCGCCCAACTACTGGGTAGAATGAACGACGCTCCCACCAGCCGGGGAATTTCCCATACAAAAGGGGTCGGCCATTGGCCGACCCCTCGCTTTTTGCCTCGGGAAAAGCCCCCGCCAGAGAAGCTGGCGGATAAGGCCCCTGGTCTCATTTTCTCCAAAACTTGTGACGGCCAGGCGTTTTAGGAGCTGGGGCAGGTTCCGGGCTGAAGCCCGGGGTCCAGCTCCAGGGCTTGATTCAGGTACTTCCCTACCAGGGTTTCAGGGTCCTCGGCAGGGATGCCCACCACCACTTCGATGCCCTTGCGTTTCAGGAGGTTCTGGGCCTTCTCTCCCAGGCCCCGGGTGAGCACGTGAGTCACGCCCAGGTCCTCCAGCCACAGCGGCAGGCCCCCCGGCTCGTGGGGCGGGGTGTCCAGCAGTTCCTGGCTGGCGATGACTTGGTCTTTGACGGTGATGATGGCGAAGTGCTTGGCCTCCCCGAAGCGCTCCGAAGGTTGGCCATCTCTCATGGGAATGGCAAACTTGAGCACTCCGGGTTCCCGCTGGGGGGCCGGGCCAGGGGGCAATACTTCCACCAGGTACTTTACCATGGGCTTGAAGGCCTTCAGGAAGGCACTGTCTTCTTCGGCCAGCTCCATGAGGCGGCCTTCATCCGCAGCCTCCACCAGCCCAGGGTCAAAGGGGAGTGAGCCCAGCAGGGTGAGGTTGAAGGTCAAAAGTTGATGGATTTGCGCACATCCGCCAGAGAGATTTCCTGAGGAGTGGTAACAATTATGGCCTTGGCGTCAGGGATGGTCTGGGCCACGCTCATGGGTTCATCGCCGGTGCCCGGAGGGGCGTCAATGACCAGGTAGTCCAGCTCGCCCCACTGCACTTCGCTCAGGAACTGGCGAATGAGCTGGTGCTTGAGGGGCCCTCGCCAGATGACGGCAATTTCCCGGTTCCGCATCAGGGCCTCAATGGAGATGATTTTCAGATTATGGTAGAGGTCCGGCGGCAGGTCAAACTGGGCGTGCTGCACATCAAAGGGCTCCTTCAAGCCCAGCATGCGGAGGACGTTAGGGCCGTGGATGTCCACGTCCATGAGCCCCACTTTAAAGCCCCGTCGGGCCAAGCTCAGGGCCAAGGCCACCGCCACGCTGGTTTTGCCCACGCCGCCCTTGCCGCTCATCACCAGCAGCTTGTGGCGGATGTTTCTTAAGGTGCGGTGGATGGCCCGGTCCTCTTCTTCCAGAGATTTCCCCTGATGAGAGCGGGTCTCAGTGTGTCCAGAAGCAAGGTTGCAGGAGGCGCACTCCTGGCTCTCGCCGTGATGAGAACATTTTTCCATACAGAGGTATCCTCCTCCAAAGTGAGGGTTTATCGGGTAATTTCCCAAATCGGTATCACCCACTGTCCAAAAGTTAAATATAAAATTTCCTGTTAGCCACTGCCAAGAATTAATTTCTGGACGAAACGCGGATTATAACGAGGGTGGCCGGAAGGGGGGCGCTGATCCCAACCCCTCACAATCCTTGAAAATTTATGCCCACATAGGGTAAGACAAAAGGGCGAACCAGGGAAGCGGGTGGAGAGCATGATGACCCCCAAAAAGGATATCCTCAAGAAGATCTATCTTTTTTCCGGCTTGAATGAGCGGGATTTGGAAACCCTGGCCCGGTTGGCCATTCCCCGCCGGTTCGTCCGGGACGCGGTGATCTTCTGGGAAGGCCGGGAAGCCCGGGGCTTTTTCATTCTTCTGGAAGGTCAAGTAAAACTGATGAAGAGCTCTCCGGATGGCAAGGAATATATTCTGCGCATCGTCAATCCCGGCGAGACCTTCGGAGAGGCTGCGGTGCTGGCCGAAGCCGGCTACCCGGCCACCGCCATGGCTTTGGAGGATTGTCATACCTTCTACTTACCCAAAGCGGATTTCCTCCACCTGCTGACTGCCTCCCCCACTCTGGCCAGAAATATGCTGGCTACTATGAGCTGGCTGCTGTTTCACCTCACCAGGCAGTTGGAAGACTTGTCCCTCAAGGAAGTATCCTCCCGTCTGGCCCAGTATCTCCTGGATCTTTGCCTTCAGAGGCATGGACGGATTGAAGCAGGTTTGTCTTTTGAACTGCCCATCACCAAAACCCATCTGGCAGCTTATTTGGGAACCATCAGCGAAACCCTGTCCCGCACCTTGGGCCGACTTAAAAGCCTGGGTGCAATAACCGAGGAGAAAGGGAACATAACCATCCAGGACTGCACGCTGCTGCAGAACATTGCCAAGGGGAGCAGAATCTGAGATATGGTCATCATTATTTCCATACACAGCTGTTTTTAAAATTTTAAAAATCGCTTAATAAAATGGAAAAATGTTGAGAAAACATCTTGACAGGATTTAATGCATTTACATATAAAGAAATTGCAAGGTGTTTCTGAAATTTACTTACCCCCTTCTCCCAAAAAAAGACAAGAGAGGATAAAG
Source organism: Deltaproteobacteria bacterium (assembly GCA_019308625.1). Lineage (GTDB taxonomy): Bacteria > Desulfobacterota > Desulfobaccia > Desulfobaccales > 0-14-0-80-60-11 > DTHB01. The sequence goes on along the minus strand of JAFDHU010000094.1, from coordinate 9,223 downwards.
TTTCATGGCCACCGAAGTATTGAAATTAACGGCTCAGATCGTCATTTCCCATGCCTCCATGAGCGAGCTCACTCCCCAGGAATTGGTGCAGGAAATCAAAGATGTATATAATACTTTGATTGCCTTAGAACGGGGCTCAGCGCTTCCCGAAGTGGCTCCGGAAGTCAAGGAAGCGGAAGTGGTAAAAAAGCCGCCGGTGCCTCTGGAAGAAATCGTCAAGGACAAATACGTGGTCTGTCTGGAATGCGGCAAAAAGATGCGGACCCTGAAGGCGCATTTGCGCAAGGCCCATCAGCTTACGCCGGCCGAGTATTTTCGCCGTTACGGACTGGACCCCAAGAAGTACCCACTGGTCTGCAAGGAATACTCCGAACAGCGGCGCCGCTTGGCCAAAGAGAAAGGGTTGGGCGAAAAAGGCTTCGGCCGCAAGAAATCGGCTTAAAACCAGAGATAAGCTAGGGGGGCCTCAGAGACACCGCCACTCCAAGAATTACTTTTGAAAGGGACCGTGCAGGTCCCTTTTGTTTTGCGGCAGGTGCCGGCTGCGGGAATCCGGCCGTCCTGCCGGCGGCCCCCGAGGCTCCGGGAAAAATTCTGGCCCAACCGAAGCCGCAGGCTGACGGCCACGGACTCCAGGTGTATACTAATCCCCCAGAACTTGAGATTTCTGGAAAGAGGGAATAGAGTAAATTATTATGCGACTGTCATGCAATTGGCTCCGGGAATTTGTGGAATTGACGGTCTCCCCGGAGGAGCTGGCCGACAAGCTGACCATGGCCGGCCTGGAGGTGGAGGCCGTGGAAAGGATCGTCCCTGATTTTTCCGGGGTGGTGGTGGCCCGGGTCACCAAGGTGGAGGCCCACCCCCAGGCCGACCGGCTGGTGCTGACCGAGGTGACGGACGGGCGGCGCACCTACCGGGTGGTGTGCGGCGCCCCCAACGTGGCGGCCGGCCGGCTTTTTCCCTTTGCCCCTCCGGGAGCAGTGATTTCTGGGAGCCGGGAAATCAAGGCGGTCAAACTGAGGGGGGTGGTTTCCGAAGGAATGCTTCTGGCGGAGGATGAACTGGGCCTCTCCGAGGATCATCGGGGGCTCATGGAAATCCCCCAGGATTTGCCCCTGGGCCAGGATTTGGGCGAGGCCCTGGGGCTGGAGGACGTGGTGCTGGAGGTGGCGGTCACCCCCAATCGCCCGGATTGTCTGAGTGTTCTGGGCTTGGCCCGGGAGGTGGCCGCCCTGCTCAAGCAGCCGCTGCGCCGCCCGGAGGTCAGTTTTCCAGAAGCCGTCGAACCCATTGCTTCTGCGGCCAAGGTCACCATCCTGGCGCCGGTGCACTGCCCCCGCTACGCGGCCCGTCTGGTGGTGGATTTGACGGTGCGGCCGTCCCCCTTTTGGATGCGGCGCCGTCTGGAAGTGGCGGGGTTGCGGGCCATCAACAATCTGGTGGATGTTACCAACTATGTGCTGCTGGAATGGGGCCAGCCGCTGCACGCCTTTGATTTTGACCGGCTGGCCGGCGGGGAAATCGTGGTCCGGCTGCCGCGCCTGGAGGAGGGCACTTTCCTGACCCTGGATTCTCAGGAGCGTTGGCTGGACGGGGAGACCCTGCTGATTTGCGACGCCGAGAAGCCCGTGGCCCTGGCCGGCATCATGGGAGGCCTAGATTCGGAAGTGACCGAGACCACCCGGCGGGTGCTGATTGAGAGCGCCTATTTTAACCCCGCCACCATCCGCCGCACCAGCAAGCGCCTGGGTTTGAGCACCGAGTCCTCCTATCGTTTCGAGCGGGGGGTGGACCCGGACGGCGTCATCCACGCCCTGGAGCGGGCAGCCCAGCTTATGGCGGCCTTAGGCGACGGGAAGGTGCTGGCCGGCCGCCTGGATGAGTATCCCGGGCCGGTGGCCCGGCCTCGCCTGACCTTGAGGGTGTCCCGGGCCAACCGGGTGCTGGGCACCGATCTGGCTCCGGAGAAGGTGGAGGAAATTCTCCGCGACCTGCATATTCCGGTGCTCTCCTTTGACCGGGAGCATCTGGTGGTCCAGGTGCCCTCCCACCGTGGGGACCTGCAGCGGGAGGAGGATCTCATTGAGGAGGTGGCCCGCCTAGCCGGCTACGAGGAGATTCCGGTGACTCTGCCCGAGGGCCTGGTGGACATCCCGCCGCCCCCGCTGTATGTCCGCCGCCGGGCCGAGGCCCGCCAGGTGCTGCAAGGGCTGGGGTTCTGCGAAGCCATCACTTATTCCTTTCATGGCGAACGTTTGTTTACTCTTTTGGGGCCGAATGAGCCGGCACCCCTGCATTTGGCCAATCCTTTGAGCGAAGAGCAGGCCCTGATGCGCACCTCTCTGTTGCCGGGTCTGTTGGAGGCCCTGCGGCGCAATGTGCAAAGGCTGGCCCAGTCGGTGCGCCTGTACGAAATCGCCAAGATTTTTATCCCCCAGCCCGGGGCGGACCTGCCCCGGGAGGAGCACTGGCTGGCCGGGGTCATGTACGGTCAGCGGGAGGAACCTTCCTGGCTGACGCCGTCTGCGCCTGTGGATTTCTTTGACCTCAAAGGCGCGGTGGAAACCCTGCTGGAGGGCCTGCAGGTTTCCGGGGTCAGCTTCCACCCGGAAAATCTCCCGCCCTATCTTTTGTATGGTGCCCGGGTGGGCGCCCAAGGCGTGGATTTGGGGACTCTGGGGGCTCTGGCTCCCACGGCCGCGGAAAGACTAGACCTGGAAGAGCAGGTCTTCGTGTTTGAGCTCAACTTTGACGCCCTTTGCCAAGTCGCGGTCACGCCGCTTTATACACCTTTGCCCCGCTACCCCGCGGTTTACCGGGATCTGGCCCTGGTCCTGCCAACCTCGGTACCGGTGGCCGCGGTGATCGAGGCTCTGTATACTCATGGCCGGCCTTGGCTCAAGGAGGCCTGCCTGTTTGACGTGTACACCGGCTCTCCCATCCCCCAGGGCAAACGTAGTTTGGCCTTTCATCTCACTTACCGGGATCCCGAACGCACTCTCACCGATGAGGCGGTGGATCGGCATCAGGAGAAGCTGGTGGCCGCCTTGGCCCGGGAACTGGGGGCGGAATTGCGCTAACAGGACCCGGGCGGGACGCCTGCAGGAGCTACATCCCGGCACGTCCCCAGTCTGATCAGCAATGGCATACGTTGACTTGCACACCCACTCCACCGCCTCGGACGGCTCCCTGCCGCCCCGGGAGGTGGTGCGCCTGGCCAAGGCGCGGGGCCTTAAGGCCATCGCCCTGACGGACCACGATACCATTGACGGGCTGGCCGAGGCCGTGGCCGCCGGACAGGAGTGCGGAGTGGAGGTGGTTCCGGGAGTGGAAATCAGTGCCCGCTATCCCGGGGGCACCATGCACATCCTGGGCTATTTCCTGGAGTATGACAATGAGCTGTTGGCCCGGCGCCTGGCGGTACTCCAGCAGGCCAGGAAGGACCGGAATCCCCGGATCATCGCCAAGCTGAACGAACTGGGAATCCCCCTAAGGATAGAGGAGGTGGAGCGCATCTCCGGCGGCGGCCAGATAGGCCGGCCCCACATCGCCCGGGCCCTGTTTGAGGCCGGCTATGTCGGCAGCCTCCAGGAGGCCTTTGATATCTATCTGGGCAACCAGGGCCAGGCCTATGTGGAAAAGTTCCGCTTTCCGCCGGAGGAGGCCATCGGGATGATCCGGGCGGCCAAAGGGGTGCCGGTGCTCGCCCATCCCTTTACTTTGGGTCTGAACGATCCGGCATCTTTGCGGGCGCTGCTCAGGGAGCTGGTAAACCTGGGCCTGGCCGGCCTGGAGGTCTACTATCCGGAGCACAGCCCGGAGCTGGAGGCCCTTTACCTGGCCCTGGCCCGGGAGCTGAACCTGCTCATCACCGGCGGCTCCGACTTCCACGGCGACAACAAGCCGGAGGTGGAGCTGGGACGCATTCCCTGCCAGAGCAAGCTCACCTATGAGATGGTGGAGGCCCTGAAGGCCTGGCGACGGCGGGAATACGGAGGCTCAGGGGCCAGTGACCAGTAATCAGTGATCAGTGGATATTTGAAAATACTGATGACTGGTGACTAATTTCTTCTGGCGGCAGGCAGTGAAATAAATCACCAGGTTGATGGCTTCTGGGCTTCCCAGTCCCCGCCCGGCTCCGGCCGGGAGGTCTTGTAGTCCAGCAGCCACCACTCTTTCCCGTCACAGGCGAACCGGTCAATCTTGCCCCGGCGGATGACTCCCTGCTCCGGGGCGTCCTCCAGCAGCCATTCGCTCAGGCCCTCCGGCAGGTTCGGGGAGAGCAGGGCCGCCAGGAAGGGGTCGGCCAGGCAGGCCTGCACCTCCGCCAGCACCTCCGGGGCCTCGCGCTTGGCGGTGTCCGGGTCCAGGCCGCCCTGGCGCAGGGCCGCGGCCACACTGTCAGCCCCGGGCAGGGGCAGGCCCCGGGAGGCGTCCTCCAGGAGGGCATGAATCACTTCGCCCCGGACGCGGGCTAAGAGGTCTTCAGGGGCCGCCGCGTCCGGCCGGGCTTCGGTCTCGGCGGGAGCCGCGGGCGGGGCCTCTGCCAATTGTGAAGGGAAAACCAAGACGTACGGCGCCGGCTCCGGCGTGAAGCTCATGGCCTCAGGCAGGGACACCGGCTGGACGGGCGGCGCCTCCACCGGCGGCACCTCGCGGCACACCTCCACGTACAGCAGCGGCTCCGTCAGGGTTGCGGGCCGGTCGGAAGGGAATTCCTCGGGCAGGTAATGCTGCCACAACCAGGCCAGGGGGCTGTTTGACGGGGGTTTGAGCCTGCCCTGGGCATCCGGCTGGCATACCGCCGAGAAATACAGGCGCTTTTTGGCCCGGGTGGCGGCCACATAGAACAGGCGCCGGGCTTCGGCCAGGGTGCGGGAGTCCTGCAGCCGCTTCAGGCTGCTGTACAGAAGACTGTGAGAGCTCTCCCAGTAAGGCCGGGCCAGAGCCAGGCCGTAGGTGGAAGTGCCGGGGATTTCCTCCAGGAGAAAGGGAGGCGGCGTCCGCCCCCCCATCCTGAGAGGCTGCCAATCCAGATAAGGAACAAAAACCCAGTCAAACTCCAGGCCCTTGGCGCCATGTACAGTCATGAGCTCAATGGGGGAATCCTGGGCCCGGGGGTCGGGGGGCTGGTAGGCCTCGGCCAGGTGAAAGTCCGCCCTGGCAAAGGTGGCCTCCGGATACCCGGCCTCAGCCTCGGCCAGCAGCTCCAGGTAGGCCCGGGCATTGGCCGCGCCCGCGGCCCCTTCCCAGGCCGCGATGCCGCTCCAGGCGTCGGCTGCTTCCAAAAACTGCCGCAGGGTTTCATGGAGGGGGGCCCGGCCCGTCTGAGGCCAGACCTGCAGCAGCGCGCCCAGGGCCTGCTGCAGGGTCGGCGGGCAGGCCGCCTCGGCCGCGAAGCGCCGGAGCTTCTCGCACCAGAGCTCCCCCGGCGTCTGGGCGGCCTGGGCCAGCACCGCCAGCGGCTGGGGGGCCCAGGGCCCGGCCAGCAGGGCGGCCCAGGCCACGTCGTCGTGAGGCCGGGCCAAGGCTCGGGCCAGGTTGTGGAGATGCTGCACCACCCGGCTGTCAGCCAGCCTGAGGCCTTCCTTCACCCGGACGTTCAGCCCGGCCTGCTGCAAGGCCTCCAGATAGTCCCTGAGATGCCGGCGGGAGAACAGCAGCACCCCCACCGTTTCATCCTCCTGCAGCTCTCCCAGGGTCTGGCGGAGACGGGAGGCCAGCCAGCGGGCTTCGGCCCGGCGGGCGGCGTCCCGATCGGGATCGGTGAACAGGGCCAGATGGGGCCACTCGCCGGAGTCCGCCGCCGGGGCCGGGGTGGCGGACTGAAAAGCCGACCTTTCCGGCTCCGGCAGGCCGGCCATCACGGTCTGGAAGACTTCATTAACCCAGGAAATAAGGGCACGGCTGGCCCGGAAATTGGTGGTGAGGCGCAGGGGCTCCAGGGCAAAGGTGAAGCCGGACTCGCAGCGCAAACCCCGGCGGGACTCCAGAAACAGGCTCAGTTTGGCCTTGCGCCAGCCGTAGATGGACTGGGTGGGATCCCCCACCACCGTGAGGGTGCGGCCGGGTTCGTCCTCCCAAAAGGAGAGCAGGTGGCAGAGCAGGGTTTTCTGGTTTTCGCTGGTGTCCTGGAACTCGTCCACCAGGAGGTGTCTGAGGGGCCAGTCCAGGAGCAGGTCGGTCAGGCGGCCGGCGGCCAGGAGCCTTAGGGCGGCCATCTCCAACTCCACATAGTCCAGGACCCCGCGGCGCCGGCACAACTCGCCGTACACCGTCAAAGCCTCCCACAGCAGCAGGACCAAGTCGTGGAGCGCGGCCACTTCCTCGGCATACACCAGCTCCGGCGGCAGATTCTGGTAGCTGGCCAGGCGGGTGAAGAACTCCGGCGGCAGGTCCTCCAGGAAGTCGGCAAATTTCGGGGGAAAGCCCTGGGTGGAGGGAAACTGCTTGCGTTTGTGGCCGTTTTTGGTGAGCAGCATCTGGGCCAGAGCCTGCCAGCCTCCCAGGTCCTCCAGCCGGGGCCGGGGCAGCTCCCGGGGCAGGGCGGCCCCCACGGGATGCGCCTGGCGCAGCTTCGGCACCAGATCCGGCCAGGTCTCTCCCAGGGAGGAGGCCGCCAACTGGCGGCTGAGCTCCTCCAGCTCAGGGTGGATGAGGTCCGCCAGGCGTTTAGTCATCAGGGCCCGGTAGGCCTCCAGGTCCCGGCTTTTGTCAGCCAAATCCAGGAAGTCCTTGAGGGTGTCCCGGCGCTCCAGGAGGTCGCGCAGCTCCCCGGCCAGGCGGGGCCAGTTGTTGTTCAGGCGCAGCAGGCGGTTCACCAGGGCCTGGCGCACCGGATCGCCGGCCGGCCGGGCGGCCAGCCGCCGCCGCAGTTCCTCCAGGGCCTCCTGCTTGAGCCACTCGGCTTCCCGGTCTTCCAGCAGGCGGAATTCCAGGGGCACCTGGGCCTCCTGGGGGGCCAGGGCCACCAGCCGGGCGCAGAAGCTGTGAAAGGTCATGACCGGCAGGCGCTCCGGGGCCAGGATTTCCTGGAGGGAGCCGGGTTTGCGGCTGAAATGCCGGAACACCTGCTGGGCCAGGTCCGCCAGTTGCCGCTCCAGTTCGGAGTCAGGGTCAGGCCGGGGTCCGGGCGCCAGCAGTTGCATCACCCGGGCCCGCAGCTCCCCCGCGGCCTTGCGGGTGAAGGTGAGGGCCAAGAGCTCCTCCGGGGCCTCCACCCGGGCCAGCAGGGTCAGAAACCGGGCCAGCAAAACTGAGGTTTTGCCGGAGCCGGCCGGCGCCTCCAGGTGGAAGCTGGCCCGGGGTTCCAGGGCCCGGTCCCGGACCGGCTGGTCGGCAGGCGGCGGGGTCATTCCTCCTCTTCCTCCTCCGGTTCAGGCGGCTCTCTATGGCTGAAGCCGCACAGCAGGGGGTAGGAGCAATATTCACAGGCGCCTTGATGGTTGCCCTTGGGCGCGGGCCGGGGGTCGGGGCGGAAATCGCCGGCCGCCAGACGCCGGGCCAGAGCGCCCACCAGCTCCTCCCAAGCCTGCAGCAACTGTTCCCAGGCTTCCGGAGTCTTGCCGAAGTCTTGATGCCCCAGATGCTCATCCCGGGTGGATTTGAGGCCGATAAAGCCGGCCCGCAGGCAGGCGGCCCCGATTTCCTGGGCCAGCTCCTGCTTCAGGGCCGCCAGGTAGCTGGGAAGCTGGATGTCCTCCAGACGCTCAAACACGCCCTTGGCGGGAGGGATTCTGCCGCTTTTGTAGTCCCACACCAGTAATTCCCGGCAATCTTCATGATAGTCCACCCGGTCTATGCGGCCCTTCAGGGAGAAGGGCCAGCCCTCCCGGGTCAGGCCCGCAAAGGGACACTCCACCTTGAGCCAGCGCCAGCCTTGCTGATAACGCTCCTTCTCCAGGTCCAGCCAGGCATCCAGCACCCCGGGGGAGTGGCCTTCCCGGCCCAGCCAGCGGTCCTTTTCCGCCTCCCAATGGGGGTCGGGGAGACAGGAGCCCAGGAGTTCGCCCACGATGTCTTCCAGGAGCCGCCGGGCTTCCTCGTCCTGCCAGCCCTTGTGGACCAGCACCTCGTGGTAGCGTTTGACGAAGCGGGCCAGCACCTGGTGGAGCCGGATACCCCGGTCCAGAGGGGGAAGACCGGCCTCAATGTCGGGCAGTTCCCGAAGGCCCAGCAGCACCTCAAACAGGAAGCGGCAGGCGCAGGCCAAGGCGGTCTGCAACTGGGTCACATGCAGTTCCGGGGGCAGGGGCAGACCAACGGTCGCATCAGGGAGCGGGGGAGTCAAGCCCTCCGGTGGCGAGGTGAAAACAGCCCGCACGGCCGGAGCCAGGAGCCAGGCCGGCTGGGGCCGGCTGAAGATGGGCCGCCACTGGCGGTCCTTCTGCCAGGGGCCCTGGTAAAGGGGCGTGGCCACCTGCTCTTCGTCGTTCACCCGCACGGGGCGGGTCAGGGTCAGGCGGGGGGCGCACCCCAAAAGATTGGCGTAAAGGTCGGCGGCAAATTTGTGCTGGGAGGCAAAGGTCCCTCCCAGCACCCGGTTTTTTTCCCCAGGGCTGAGGAGCACCAGCACCCGGGGCGGGGCGGGCAGGTTGCCGGAGTTCATCCCCAGGCAAAGCACCCGGTCAAAATCCAGGCCCCGCATCTCCAGGAGGCCCAGGATCTGGAAGCCGGCGTCCTGAATGCCCGGCCCGGGCAGGATGACCTCCCGGGCCCCGTGGGCCAGCCATTGCAGGAAATCCGGGGCGGTCAGGGTTTCCTCTCCCAGGCCCTGATGCAGGTCCTCCAGCAGGTCCAGCAGGCGGCGATGGGGAAGGCTTTCCGCCCCCGTTAACTCGCCGGGGAAGCCCAGCCGCCGCCAGCACTCCTGCAGGTCGGTGAGCCAGCAGCGGCAGGGACGGGGCGGGCCGGCCAGGGTTCCGAAGGCCTGCTCCAAGAGGTCTAAAAGGTCGGTCTGAGAAGGGAACTCGCTCTCCACCGCGGCCCGCAAGGGCTCCCAGCCCTGGGTCAGGCGCCGCTCCCGAAAGACGCGGTCCCATAAGGCCAAAGCGGGCTGATGCGGCCGGAGGGCCGGAAAATAGGGGGACAGGAGCAGGGCGGCCAAGTCCTCCCGGCGCTGGTCCAGGGCGGCGAACCGCAGGGGCAACAGGGCCGCGGCGAACACCGGGGTATCGGCCAGGGCCGGGCCGGCGGAAAAGTTGTAAGCCCAGGCGCCTTC
>JAFDHU010000093.1 GCA_019308625.1 Deltaproteobacteria bacterium | reverse complement strand
GGGGCGGTCCTGGATGGCCGGCGCCAGATCCAGCAGCCCGAAAATACGCTGGGCCGCGGCCAGCCCCTCCTGGATGGAGTTGTGCACCCCGCTCAAGCTTTTCAGGGGGCTGTAAAGCATAAACAGGGCGGCCAGGAAGGAGAAAAAGGTGCCCGGGGTGGAGGTTCCCTTGATGACATTATAGCCGCCGTAGAAGATGATGGCCGCCATGGCGATGGAGCCCAGCAGGTCCATCAGGGGGCTGGAGATGCTCCGCACTATCGCCTGCTTGAGCCGCAGGCGGAAGAATCTTTCATTGAGCCGGGCAAACCGGTTCTGTTCAAAATCTTCCCGAGTAAAGGCCTTGACAATGCGGTGGCCGGTGAAGTTTTCCTGCTGAATGGTCTGGAGTTCGGCCGCCGACATCTGGGTGGCGGTGGACAACTTGCGGATGCGCCGCCCCAGGCGCACAATGATGTAGGCGGTGAAGGGCAGCACCGCGGTGGCCAGGATGGCCAGGCGCCACTCCCGGTAAAATATCACCGCCAGCAGACCGATGACGGTGAAGATGTCCTTGAACAGGCTGGTCACCACCTTAGCCACGGCATTCTGGAGCAGGTTCACGTCGTAGTTCAGGCGGCTCATAAGGGCCCCGGTGGCCTGACCGTCAAAGAAAGAGTGGGGCTGCCGCTGCAGGTGCTGGAACAGTTCATTCCGCAGGCGATTGGTGGTGCTCAGGCCGATATAGCTCATCTGATAATTATGGAGAAAGCCCAACCCCCCTTTAAGGGCGTAAAGCAGCACCACCAGGCCCGGCAGGATGTACAGCATGTGGAGGTTTTTGGCGAAGAACACTTCATCCAGCACCGGCTTCACCAGGTAGGCCAGCAGCGCAGTAATGCCCGAGACCCCGAGCATGGCCACCACAGCCACCAGAAACCGGGGCCAGTAGCCGCGCACATAGCCCAGCAGGCGCAGATAAAGCTTCAGGTCTTCCTTCATGTAAACCCGTTTTGCCAAGACAAGGATTTAAAATTAATTATATATTCAATTGGACGGTTTTTTACAATTATTTCCGCCTGATTGACCCCCGGCCGGCGGCTGCCGGAGCCCTCCCCAGGCTGAGGTGCCGGGGAAGGACTCTGGTCAGGCCACGCCAGGGAGCCCTGGAGCCATTGTCTAATTGTCCTTGACAGGCAGGAAGTAACTGATTAAATAACTAGCATTGTGGGGAAGAACCCCGCTTTTTGAGCGGAAATTTCATGAGATAAGCCAAGCCACGAAGGCCGGGACGCCAGAAGGCGCCGCTTGCGTGGCTTTTTTTTCAAGCCGGGTGGCAGGTGCCTGCCACCTTCAGGTACCGGGGAAGGAGGCGCGGTGCATATAGCCGACGGGGTTTTGCCGCTGGCCAGCATTGCGGCGGGCTGGGCCGGCACCGGGGTGGCGGCCGGCCTCACCTTGAGGAAAGTCCCGTTTGAGGCCCTGCCCAAAGCCGCGGTGATGACTTCGGCCTTTTTTGTGGCCTCCCTGATTCACGTGCCTTTGGGGCCCACCAGTATTCACCTGACCCTGAACGGCCTGGTGGGCATTGTCCTGGGACCCCTGGCCTTCCCGGCCATCCTGGTGGGCCTGATTCTCCAGGCCCTGCTGTTCCAGCACGGCGGGGTGTTGACCATCGGGGTCAACACCCTGATGATGGGGCTCCCGGCCCTGATGGCCTATAAAATTTTTGATGTGGCCTGCCGGTTCAACTTCCGCCACCGGGAGGCCGTGGCCGGCTTCCTGGCCGGGGCCCTGAGCATATTTTTCTCCGGCTTGTTCCTGGCCCTGTGGCTGGTGACCGCAGGCCGGGAGTTTCTTGCCATCGCCAAACTGGCCCTGGCGGCCTTCCTGCCCCTGATGGTGGTGGAAGGGCTGGTGTGCGCCGCGGTGGCCGCCTTTTTGGCCAAAGTCAAGCCGGAAATGCTGGAGAGAACCAGTCATGCCACGGATAACCCTGTCAGCCCTTAGTTTGGGGGCGCTGCTGCTTTTGGGCCTGCTGGCCAGCCCTCCGGCCCTGGCCCACAAGCTCCTGGTGTCGGCCACGGTGGAAGGGAAAGGCGGCCTCAAGGTCTTGGCCTTTTTCCCGGATGGCACCCCGGCCCAGGAGGTTCTCATAACGGTCACCCCCTCTGACGGGTCGGCTCCTCGGGAGGGCCGCACCGACTCCCAGGGCGTCTGTCTGCTCTCGGGACTCAAGCCGGGCTTTTACCGGGTGGTGGCCGGGGATCCTTTGGGGCACCGGGCCGAAACCACCGTGGTTATCCCCGGCGCGTCCGGGACGGGTTCCCAGGGTAACGAAAAGGAAGGGGCCGCTGCCCCCGCCAAGGCCACAGACTCCCCTATAGTCCGAGGCGAGCCCCTGCCCTGGGGCAATATCCTGGCCGGTCTGGGCTTTATTTTCGGGCTCACTGCCCTGGTTATGGTGCTCAAGCTCAAGTCCGATCTGAGGCGTTATGCACCCCGAGATTGACCGCTTCGCCTACCTGTCCTCCCCCCTGCACCGTCTGGATCCCCGGGCCAAGATCGCGGTGTTCGCCGCGTTCCTGGTGGCCACCGCATTGGTGCGGGGACTGCCGGGAGCCCTGCTGGCCTTAGCCCTAGCCGTGCTGTGGGTGGGAGTGAGCCGCATTCCCCTGGGCTTTGTCCTGCGACGCCTGAAGGCGGTGGTATTATTTTTGTCTGCCTTCCTGGTCCTGCTGCCCCTGACCCATCCTGCCGGGTGGCAGGCCGGGCTCCTGCGGGGGGCGGTCATTTTCATCAAGGGGCTGGCCATGGTGCTCACGGTGTTCCCCATGTTCGGCACCACCCCCTTTCACACCTCCATGAAGGCCCTGTCGCGTCTCCATGTGCCGGAGCGGCTGGTAGCCATGATTCTTTTCACCTACCGTTATTTATTCGGGTTTGCCGAAGAAGTGCGCACCGTGCAGCAGGCCGCCCGGGCCCGGGGCTTCAAGCCCGGCAACAACCGGCGGACTCTGGCCACCCTGGGCAATCTCATCGGCCTCACGCTGGTGCGGGCCTACGAGCGCACCGAGCGCATTTATCAGGCCATGTTGGCCCGGGGCTTTAAGCACAAGTTCGGAACTTTGCATGAATTTTCCTTCACTTGGCCCGACGCCTGGAAAAGTCTGGGAATCCTCCTGGCGGCCGTCGCTCTGGTGGGAGTGGACCGCTTATGGCCGAAGTTCTTCGGATAGAGAACCTCTCCTTCGCCTACGACAACGGCACCCTGGCTCTGGCCAATCTCAGCCTGCGGGTGAAGGAAGGGGAGACCGTAGCCTTCATCGGCCCCAACGGTGCCGGCAAGACCACGCTCTTTCTTTACATTTTGGGACTGCTGCACCGGACCCCCCGGGAAGTGACGGTGATGGGGCAAACCTTGAGCTCCCCCCAGGCGGTGGAGGCCGTCCGGGGCCAGGTGGGGCTGGTGTTTCAGAATCCGGAAGACCAGTTGTTCTGCACCACGGTGTTTGACGATGTGGCTTTCGGGCCCATCAACCAGGGTCTGTCGGCGGCGGAGGTGAAGGAAAGGGTGGCTGAGGCCCTGGCTGCGGTGGGCCTGGAGGGCTTTGAGCACCGGGTGCCCCACCACCTGAGCGGCGGCGAGCAGCGCCGGGTGGCCCTGGCCACCATCTACGCCATGCACCCCCGCATCGTGCTCCTGGATGAGCCCACCAGCAACCTGGACCCCCGGGGCAAGCAAGAGGTCACCCGACTGCTGAAGCAGTTTCCCGGCACCCAGCTCATCGCCACCCACGATTATGAGCTGGTCCTCACGGTGGCCGACCGGGTGGTGCTGCTCAACCAGGGCCGCATTATAGCCAACGGGCCGCCTCTGGAGATTCTCGCCAACGAGACCCTGCTCAAGGCCAACGGTCTGGAAATGCCTCTGGTGATGCGCTATTTCCTGGCCTTGAAGAGCCAAGCCGTGGCCGACGGCTGTCCTTAAAAATCCCCTCACCTTCCTTCCGAGCAAGTCTTCCCCTCACAGGGGCGGGACCCGACCGGAAGCCGACCTTCCGGCTTTCCGGCCTGCCGCCCTCCTGTCGGTGGTCAGGCGCCGGCCTGTTGCATCAGGCCGATTATCTTTTGAGCGGTGTACTCGGCCACATCGGCCAAGGCGTCCAGGGGCATGAAGTCCGTGCTGGCTGCGGCAAACAGGCAGGTCACCGCCGCGGGAAACTCTTCGTCCGGAAGGTGGAAGACATAGTAGAGGGGGATTTTGGGCAGGGGCCGCAGGGTGAAGGAGAAGTCCCCGGCGGCCGCGTCCTCATTGGGATGACCGGAAAACCGTCGGATCAGGTGATCTTGGCTGGCAAAAATCCTTTCCACCCAGGGGACCAGCACCGCCTCGGCGTTGGCCGCAAAGGCCGCCTGATAGGGCATGCTGCCGGGCAGCTCCTTGAAGGCCCGCAAGGGGTACAGGTCCACTTCCTGGTCGGTAACCGCGCCGGCATACAGGGCGATGAGGACCCCCTCCGGCCCCTCCGCCGGACGGCTGGCCAAGAAGACGTCTTTCGGAGTCAGGAGGCAGTCTTCCCCGAAGGCCCGGAAGAGAAGGCCCTCAGGCCGAGGCTCTGCCGGCAGGCAGGCGGCCAGCACCTCGGGCCCCCGGGCCCAGGCCCGGGCCAGATACTCATTGCGGATGGCAATATACTGGGAACCCATGGGCGGACTAGTGCCCCATCTGTATTCGGCAAAACCGGGAGTAGGTATCAGGTTGGCGCTTCCCCTTTTCCTCGCTTTAAATAAATTATACCACGCCTCCCTCTGCTGGCCCCCTATCGCCTGCGGGGTTATTCCCCCGGTGACGGGGAAAAGGGTGAGGGCCGGCAATTCCCCGCCTTCGCTGCTTGGGCCACTCAATCCCGGGACAGCCCCACCACCTCATAAAGCCGGTATTTCCCGCTTTTGCCAGGCAGATCCACATGGACCTGCCGTCCCACCAGCACCTGGTCCTGCACCAGTGCATAGGTTTCCGCGGAAATAAGGAACCGGGTGCCTGCCGCTTTGTTGGCCGCCTCAATGCGGCTGGCCAAGTTGACCGCGTCCCCGATCACGGTCATTTTCTTGTGCCCGGAATGTCCCAACTTGCCGGCCACCACCTTGCCGTAGTGGAGGCCGATACGGATGTGGAAGGAGCGGTGATAAAGCTCCCCCAGATACGGGCCGAGCTCATTCACGCTGTCCAGCATCTCCAACCCGGCCTGCACCGCCGCCAGGGCCCCCCGGACGGGGTCTGCCGCCTCAAACAGGGCGATGAAACCGTCGCCCATATAGTTGTCAATGCGGCCGCCGTAGCGCCGGGTGATTTCCCCCATGCGGCGGAAATACAGGTTCAGCACATAGATGACATCATAGGGCAGAAGGTCTTCGGCAAAGGTGGTGAATCCCTGGATGTCGGCAAACAGGATGAGGACGTTTTTTTCTTCGCCGATGGCCACGGCCTCGGCTCCCTGAATAAACAGCGAATCAAAATCAATATCTTCCAGATCCTCCACCAGCCGCCGCACTTTCACCCTGCCGGAGACGGTGGTCTGGCAGGCCAGCCGGACATGGGGGGGAAAACGCAACGTCTCGGCGATGGCCTCCTCCTCCGGGGTCCGGGGGGAGCAATGCTCCAGGCCTTCGGCCACCGCCACCCGGCAGGTGGAACAGCGGCCGCTCCCGCCGCACACATTGGTCAGGGGAATGCCGGCCCGGAACGAAGCCAGGAGGATAGTCTCCCCCTCGCCGGCAGCCACTTCCTTTTTCTCGGGCAGGAAATAAATCAGCGGTGCCTCCTTGGTCTTCCCCGCCATCAGCGCCTCAAAATGGTCGGTTTTTTTCATGTCTGCCCGGCATTATACCAGAAACCTAAAGCCGCCACCTCACACAAGCGGCCGGCGGCCGCGGCTGCCAGGCCTGCAATTGCGCCTCTCCTGGAGAATATTTTAGAAAGGCCCTGGCCCTAAGGCCGCGAGGCAGAGCCTCTCCTGGACCCCCGCCTGCCCCGGCGGCGGCTCTGGCTTTTCTCCGCCGCGGCGTCAACGGCTGCCTCCTGCTCCTCGGCCAGCACCAGNNGTCACGCCGGTGATGAGGCCGTCAAATTCCTGGCCCACCCGGTGGGCCAGGCAGCGCACCTGCATGCGGGCCAGCATTTCCCGCTCCGCCTCAATGGCCCGGCGCTCCCGGGCTGACAGATAGCGGGCCTCCTCCTTAAGATCCTCGGGGTCCAGGGACAGGGGCGGGCGCCTTTGGTCCAGCTTGGCCAGAAGCAGCCGGTGCACCAGCAGGTCCGGATAGCGCCGGATGGGGGAGGTGAAGTGGGTGTAGTAGTCGGTGGCCAGGCCGTAGTGCCCGGTGTTTTCGCCCTCATAGCGGGCCTGCTTCAGGGACCGCAGCAGCATGAGCTGTACCGTGGCGGCCAGGGGCGTCTGCCGCACCTCCTCCAGGAACTCCTTGAGGACCCGGGGGTCCCGATCGGCCTGCTTGGGCAGGTCAAAGCCCAGCCCCCGCACAAAGGCCCGGAAGGCCTCCATCTTGACGGCCTCGGGCCGGTCGTGTGCACCCGGAACAGGCAGGGTTCCCCGATGAAGCGACCCACCGCCTCATTGGCGGCGATCATAAATTCCTCAATGATCTGGTGGGAGAGCAGATGGTCCACCCGCTTCACCTCTACCGGCCAGCCCCGCTCGTCCAGCACCACTTCGGCTTCCGGGATGCTCATGAGCAGGCTGCCCCGCTCCCCCCGGCGCTCGCGGAGCAACTCTGGCAGAGCTCGGCCATGTGGTTGAGCATCTTGACAAAGGGGCGAAAGCTGCGGCGCAGTTGCCGGTCTTTTTCGGTCAGCAGGCGCTGCACCAGACGATAGGTGAGGCGGGCCTTGTTTTTGACCACGGCCCGGAAGAAGCGGGTGCGCCGCAGGCGCCCCCGGCGGTCGTAGTCCAGCCGGACCACCACGGCCAGGCGGTCCTCGCCAGGCCTCAAGCTGCAGATATCAGTGGACAGGCGCTCGGGCAGCATGTGCACCGCCCGCTGGGGGAAATACACGCTGGTGCCCCGGTGGTGCGCCTCCTGATCCAGCCGGCTGCCCGGAGCTACATAAAAGCTCACGTCCGCCACAGCCACGTAAAGGCTGTAGAAGCCTCCGGGCTTTTTCACCAAGGCGATGGCGTCGTCAAAGTCCCGGGCGTTTTCGCTGTCAATGGTGATGAAAGGCAGGTGGCGGAGGTCCTCCCGGAGCTGCATGACCTTGGGGGAGAGGGCCCCGGCCATCGCCTCGGCTTCGGCTTCCACCTCGGGCGGGAATTTGTCCGGCAGGTTGTATTTGCCCACCACGATATAGGTCTGCACCTCCGCGTCTTCCAGAGGCCCCAGCACTTCCACCACCTCGCCCTGGGGGTTCAGGTGAGCCGTGGGATAATGAGTCACCCGGGCCCGCACTACATGGCCGGGCTGGGCCCCGTTAAGCTTGGCCGGCGGAATGATGAGATTGAACAGCAGGTGCTCATCCTCGGGCTCCACATAGTAGGTGTCCGCGGCCTGGGCCAGGACCCCCAAAACCTCCTGCACCCGGCGCTCCAGGATGCGGATTACCCGGCCCTCCCGGCGCTTGCCCCGGCGGGCCTCCAGGCGCACCACTACCCGGTCCCCGTGCCAAGCCTCCTTCAGGTTGGCCGCGGCGATGAAAATATCCCGGCCGCCACCGTCCGGAGTGACAAAGCCGTAGCCGTCCGGATGCACACTGAGCTCCCCGGACACCAGATTCAGCTTGGCCGTGAGGCCGTAGCGGTTGCCTTTGAAGCGGTTGCCTTTGAGCAGCACCAGCTCGCCCTGCTCCACCAGCCGGTTGAGGGTGCCTTCCACCCAGGCCAACTGGCGCGCCGGCAGGGCCAGCGCCTGTTTCACCTCCGCCAAGGCCAAGGGCCGCCCGGCCCGGCGGAAGAGGCGTAACAGTTTTTTTTCGCCGGGGGGCCGTGTTCTTTTCTTGGGGGTCAACTTTCCTCCGTTCTCGCTGCCGTAATCAACAATTTTCTCCAGTTTTCGGTTTTGGCTTCATTTGTAACTCGGTTCAGCGTACGGCAGCCTTGGGGGTATTTAGGCTTTGTTCTTTTTCACACATTCTTATATAATTTATTTGGCTGGATAATTCACCTGCGAGCCGAACTAAATGGCCGATCTTAAACTGGAATATCTGGACCGACT
>JAFDHU010000092.1 GCA_019308625.1 Deltaproteobacteria bacterium | reverse complement strand
ACCAGCTTGTCCAGGTCATAGGTGTAGCCTTTGTAGGCATCTGCCAACTCCAGGGCTTTGAGCATCAAAATCTCCTTAAGGGCTTTTCACGTACCGATACTTAATTTTAAAGAACGGTTTATTTCCCAGCAAGAAAATAGAGATTGTTCGGGGAAAAAATAGGGTTCAGGGACAGGCCATTTTGGCAGGCCGGCAGTCTCAAAAATCCAGGCCTTCGCCCAGGTAGGCCTCCCGGAGGTGGGGGTCGGCCAGGAGCTCCGGCCCCGGCCCTTCCAGCACCAGGCGGCCGTTCTCCAGGATATAGGCGTAGTGGGCGATGTTCAGAGCGGCGAAGGCGTTCTGCTCCACCAGCAGGATGGTGGTACCTTGTTGGTTTAAGCGCTCAATGATGTGAAACACCTCTCTGACCAAGAGGGGAGCCAGCCCCAGGGAAGGCTCATCCAGGAGCAGCAGGCGGGGACGGGACATGAGAGCCCGACCGATGGCCAGCATCTGTTGTTCGCCCCCGGACAGGGTGCCAGCCCGCTGATGTCGCCGCTCCTCCAGGCGGGGGAAAATCCGGAAAACACCGGTTATATCCTGGCGGAAGGAGTCCTTGTCTTTGCGGCCGTACCCCCCCAGAAGGAGGTTCTCCAGCACCGTAAGGTTGGGGAAGATGCGGCGGCCTTCGGGGCACACGGCGATACCCCGGCGGTTGATGAAGTGAGGGGGCCGGCCCTGAATCTCCTCTCCCTGAAAGACGATGCGCCCGGACTTCACCGGCACCAGCCCGGCGATGGCCCGTATGGTGGTGCTCTTGCCGGCCCCGTTGGCCCCCAACAGGGCCACAATCCGCCCCTGCGGCACTGTGAAACTGATGCCGCTCAGGGCCCGGATGGCCCCGTAGGCCACTTCCAGATTAATGACTTCCAGCATGGATACCTTTGAGTCTAAAGTTCAAGGGTGATTAAGGCAGGTAAATGAGTGTTACCCAAGCAAATCTTTTCCTGGCTCCTTAACAACAATTAAGGTCAAGGAACTTAGAAGCCGAAGCTATCACTTTGCACTTTGAACCTTGAACTTTAAACTTCATTGCTTTCCCAAATACGCCCGGATGACCTGGGGGTCCTGGCGGACTTCCGCTGGCGGCCCCTGGGCGATGGTGAGGCCGTGGTCCAGGACAGTCAGGTGTTCGCACAGCTCCATGACCAGACGCAGATTGTGCTCAATCACCAGCATGGTCAGTTGATGATGCTCCTGGATCTGCTTGAGGAACTGCAGCAGCTCCAGGGTTTCCTGGGGGTTGAGGCCCGCGGCCGGCTCATCCAAAAGCAGCAGCCGGGGGCCGGTGGCCAAGGCCCGGGCGATTTCCAGGCGTCGCTGATGGCCGTAGGGGAGCTGCCCGGCGGGCTCCCAGGCCACCTCCCGCAGGCCCACTTCCTCCAGCAGTTCCCAGGCCCGGAGTTGCCGCCGCTTCTCCTCCCGGCCGTACCGGGGCAGCCGCAGCACCGCCTCCCACCAGGCGGCCCGGCTGCGGCAGTGAAAGCCCACCATGACGTTCTCCAGCACGGTGAGGTCCCCGAACAGGCGGATATTCTGGAAAGTGCGGGCCATACCCAGGGCCGTGCGGGCATGAGGCGGCAGTCCCTGGAGATTCTGTCCCCGGAAGATGACCGTCCCAGAGGCGGGCTGCAAAAAACCGCTGACCACGTTGAAGACTGTGGTCTTGCCGGCCCCATTGGGGCCAATAAGGCCGTAGAGCCCCCCCACCGGCACCGTGAGGCAAAAGTCCTCCAGGGCCAGCAGCCCTCCGAAGCGGACGCCTAAATGCGCGATTTCAAGCATGTCCCAGTCCGACTCAACGACAGGTAAATAGATATCGGTATCGGGCCAGCATCATCTAAGCAGGCCCGGCTGGGGCCCGGGCCTTTGTCAAACAAGTTCAAGGAACCGGCTTGTTGCCGGAGCATTCGCCCGCCAGGCAATCCCATCATGGGACACGTCTATCGGGAGGTGCCTGCTGTCATATGTGCCCCGTACTGACTTTGGCGGAAAACCGCCGCAAGAACCTCCCCAGGGACTGCCAGGAAAACTCCCGGCGCCCCAGGAGCCCCTGCCGGAAAAAGACAATCACCAGCAGCAGCAGAAAGGAGAAAAACACCATGCGCAGCCCTGGGATGCCGGGGATGGTGACCCCCAAGAGGGTGTGAGGCTCCTCCACAATCCTGAGCCACTCTCCGGCCAGGGTGAACAGGATGGCCGAAAGCACCGCGCCGGTGGTGGATCCCAGGCCCCCCACCACAATGATGATGAGCAAATTGAAGGTAAGAAAAAAGGTGAACAGGGTGGGGGAGATGGTGGTGATGAGATGGGCCAGCAGGCCGCCGGCCACACCAAAGAAAAAGGCGCTCAGGATATAGGCCAGCATCAGGTGGCGAAAGGTGTCCACCCCTATGGCCTGGGCCGCGGCTTCGTCATCCCGGATGGCCATCATGGCCCGGCCATAGCTGGAGTTCACCAGGGCTCTGATCAGGATGATGGTGATCGCGGCCACCCCCCAGGACCACCACAAGTTGGTCAGGGGCTTGAGGCCCTTCAACCCCAGAGGCCCGTTGGTCAGGCTTTGCAGATTATTGGCCAGCACCCGCACCACCTCGCCGAATCCCAGGGTCACGATGGCCAGGTAATCGCCCCGCACCCGAAACACCGGAAAGCCGGTGATGAAGCCGAACAGGGCGGCCACCAGGCCACCGCACAACAGGGCCAAGGCAAAAGGCAGGGTGATCTGGCTCAGGGGCCACACCAGAGGCTGGAGAATGAAAATCAGCTCCTTTTGCTGAGGAGTCAGGGTCAGGAGCGCCGCGGTATAGGCCCCCAGGGTGATGAAGGCGTTAGGCCCCAGGTGGAGCTGACCGCAGATGCCATTCACCAAATTATAACTCACGGCCAGAGTAACGAAAATGGCCATATTGTTCAGCAGGCGCACCTGATATTCGTTGGCGAAGTGCTCCGCCCCCCAGAGAAACAGGGCCAGCAAGGCCAAGGCGCCCAGATTCAGCCAGAAATTCCGGATGGCCGACTCCTTTAAAAACATCCGGCAGTCAGAATTACCCGTGATTCCCTGCCTTGGGAACCACCTCGGCTGCCAGACTCTGCCTGGCAAATGGCTATGCAAAACCAATAAAACCCGGCTACACAAGCAGTTACCCGGGCCAGACCTCTCACCGCCGGGTCCGTTCGCGGCCTTACAACTTCTCTTCCCCCAGACTCTCCCCCAAGATACCGGTAGGCCGCACCAGCAGAATGACAATCAACAGGCCGAAGGCCACTGCATCCCGATAGCCGGCCCAAGCCGGAAAAAAGGCAACAATCATGATTTCCAGAAGGCCCAGAAGCAGACCCCCCACCACTGCCCCGGCCAGGTTGCCGATGCCCCCTAGGACCGCAGCGATGAAGGCCTTCAGCCCCGGCATAATCCCCATAAAGGGATTGACCTGAGGGTATTTCATGGCCCACAACAGGCCCCCGGCCCCGGCCAGGAGCGAGCCCAACAGGAAGGCCAGGGAGATGATGCGGTCCACATTCACGCCCATAAGGCTCACAGTCTCCAGGTCATGGGCCACGGCCCGCATGGCCCGGCCCACTTGGGTGCGCTGAATGAGTAAAAACAAGGCGGCCAGCAGCACCGCGGTGACCACCGGAATCAGGAGACTGAGGCGGGGAATGAACACTCCGCCCCACTTAAGCACCCCGGCAAACCAAGGCGGGGTGGGAAAGGGCTTGGGACGCCCTCCGGCCAACACCAGAAACAGATTCTCCAAAAAGAAAGAGGCCGCAATGGCCGAAATCAACAGGGAAATGCGGGGCGCCCGGCGCAGGGGCCGATAAGCCCCCCGCTCCAACATCACCCCCAACAGGCCAGTCAATACCACCGCCAACCCGAAGGCCACCGGCCAAGGCCAACTGAACAGCCCCACCCCCATGACCGCCACATAGGCCGACACCATGATGAGGTCGCCATGAGCAAAATTGATCAGCCGCAAAATGCCATATACCATGGTGTAGCCGATGGCAATCAGGGCATACAAGCTGCCCAACGACAACCCATTAACCAACTGCTGCACCAGGGTGACAATATCCACGGTTCTTTTCTGGAGGGGGAGGGAGCTACGGGCCGCAGGCCCTTACCCCCTCCCCCAATCCCTTAAAGGGGGTTGGGAGGGGGCGCGGGGGAGGGCGGGGGAGCCGCTGCTCCCCCGGCCCTCCCCTGCCTCACTTCCTTAATCTCCGATCAGCGGGGCGAGGCCCAGGAGGTTGATGATTTCCGGCATGATCATCAGGCCGGTGAGGCGGCCCAGGCCGCCGGTGGCGCAGGCCCGTTCTCCGAAGGCGGTGACGTGGTCGGTGCGCACCATGCCTTCCCCGATCATCATCAGGGGCACCGGGTCGCCGGAGTGTTTTTTCAGGGAGCAAGGGGTGGAGTGGTCCCCGGTGACCACCAAAAGAGTATCCGGGAGGTCCAGGAAGACTTCCGTTGCCTGGTCAATTTTTTCAATAAAGGCCTTTTTGCCCAGGAAATCCCCGTCTTCGCCGAAGGCATCGGTAGCCTTGACATGCACAAAGGCAAAGTCAAACTCGCCGGCCAAGGCCTGCAGGGCCGCATTGAATTTGGCGCTGAGGTCCGTGTCGGCCATGCCGGTGGCCCCCGGCACAGAGAGCACCGTCATGCCGGTGAAGGCGCCGATGCCTTTGTAGAGGCCGCCGCCGGCGATGGCGCAGGCCTTCAGGCCGTAGCGTTCAGAGAATTTTTCAATTTTCTTGTAGTAGCCGGCCCCCCGGCACAGCAGGTAGTTGGCCGGGAGTTTGCCGGCCCGGCGGCGTTCCTTATTTAAGGGGTGATTTTTCAGAATTTCATGGGCCTGGTGCAGAAAGTGGTTGAGCACCCGGGCGGTGAAGGCGGCTTCCGGGCTGTCATCCAGGGGCCTTACTTCATGCACCTTGACTCCCACCTCATGAGGATCGTTGTCGCTGATGCGGCTGGACAAGCCCGGCCCCCGGAGGATGATGCCGGCCCGGTGACCGGTGCCCGGCTTGATGTGCAGGGTGATGCCCTGGTAGGTCAGGCCGTCCAGGTCTTTGACAAAGGGGCTGGTGTCCTCAATGCGTCCGGCCCGCCGGTCCACGGTCACCAGGTTGTTGTCCACCGTACCCAGGTTGCCCCGCAGGGCCACATCCCCTTCCTGCAATTCCATGCCCAGCCCGGAAACCTCTATGGTGCCCCGGCCAGTGTAGTATTTGTCCAAGTCATAGCCCAGGATGGCCAGGTGGCTGGTATCGCTGCCCGGACGCTGGCCCACGCCCACGGCGTTCTGCAGGCCGCAGATGCCCCGGGTTGCCAGGGCGTCCAGGTTGGGGGTGTGGGCCGCCTCCAGGGGGGTTTTATTCCCCAGCTCCTTGATGGGCCGATCTCCCAGCCCGTCCAGGATGAGAAGAATGACTTTACTCATAGGCAACTCCGTCAGCGGGGTTTTGCCTTGTCAGAATAATGCGGTTTGTTGCCGGAAGCAATGAAACTTTAAGGGTAAAATCGGCGCGGCGGCGCTTTTGGCCCCTGCCGGAACATAATCCCCGGTGGAAGGGGCTTTTTCAAATGAGCCATTCCTTGAATTTTTCCTTGGCCGGGGTAATCAGGTGCACCAGCTTTTCTTCCTGGGAGTGATGGCAGTACACCGTAACCGGGGAACCCTCCGGGGCGTCGCTGTAAGCTGCGGCCAGAGCCGCGCCCAGCTCACTGGCGTCGGTGTCGGCGCGAGGGATAAGCACCGTAGGCCCAGGGACGTTTTTCACCTTGCACACCAAATCGGCGGCAGTGGTGAGCGCGGCCAAGGCTTCATTTTCCTTACGGGTGCGGCCTACAATGGCTTTTTGGCCCCCTGGCAGCCGGAAATGGCGTCCCCATTTTAGCAGTTCCAGGTCCTGACGGGAAACCTCCCGAGTGTGGGTCAGCAGTTCCTTGATCCTGGCGCTGTAGCCCGGGTCGGTGAGTAGGCAGCCGCCCGCCGGCGAGGGATATTGAGTGATGCCGTATTCCTGGGCCAGGGCCATTTGCCGCTTGCGGCCCNNNGGTGGGGGGCAGGAGTTTGGCGCTCAAGGGCCGCAGAATAAGCTCGCCATAGCCGGATTCCCGGGCCACCATGATCAGGGCCCCCCGGTGCTGGCTCATGGGGCGCTGACCCAGCACCTCGCCGGTAAATAAAAAATTAAAGCCCAGCTTCTGCATCCGGGCCCCGGCTTCCCGGAGCATCAGGATGTGACAGTCCAGGCAGGGGTTGTGATAACGGCCGAAACCATGGGGCGGGGCATGAATCAGAGGCAGGAATTTGTCGGTAATGTCCACCTCCATAAGGGGAATACCCAGATGGGCCGCAGACCCCCGGGCCCGGTCTGCCCCAAAAAAGGGAGTGATAAAGGTTATGGCGGCGACCTCAATTCCTTGGCAGCGCAGCACCGCGGCAGACAGCATGCTGTCCAGCCCTCCGGAGAACAGGCCCAAGGCGCGGATTTTACGGCTCATAGAGCGGCAGCCTTTATCCTGAGAAGCGGAATAAGCCGGGCCCGCAGCTCATCCCGCACCCGACGGAACTCCCCCATAATCTCCTTTGCCCTGCCTCCGGCTTGGGCCGGGTCAGAGAAGCCCAAATGCATCACCGCAGTCCTGCCGGGAAATATAGGACATTGCTCCCGGGCCTGGTCGCACACCGTGATGACTAGGTCAAAGTCCTTTTCCGGCAGGTCGTCTACGGACTTGGAGTAGTGTTGACTGAGGTCCAGGCCCAACTCCCTCATCACGGTCACAGCCCGGGGATCAAGTTTTTTGGGGGCCACCCCGGCAGAGAAGGCCTTGACCTGCCCAGCCAGGTCATGGTTGACCAAACCCTCGGCCATCTGGGACCGACAAGCATTTTCCGTGCACAAAAACAGCACTTTGAACATGGATTTTGCCAGGTTTTGGTTGGTCAGGCAGCCGCCTGTCCTCGCAGTTTAGGGCCTCGGGATCCTCGGGCC
The DNA here is from genome assembly GCA_019308625.1 of Deltaproteobacteria bacterium. Classification (GTDB taxonomy): domain Bacteria; phylum Desulfobacterota; class Desulfobaccia; order Desulfobaccales; family 0-14-0-80-60-11; genus DTHB01. Next base: position 64 of record JAFDHU010000092.1, on the reverse strand, counting down.
AGCAGCGTAGCAGGCAGGGAGAGGAAAGCTGTTACCTTGAAGCCACCTCCAGGTAGCGCCAGCC
>JAFDHU010000091.1 GCA_019308625.1 Deltaproteobacteria bacterium | reverse complement strand
CTGAGCCGAGAGGCGGGGATTCCCAAGCCCCGGGTCTGCATCATCCCCACGGACAACCCCAACGCCTTTGCCACGGGGAGAAACCCTGAACACGGCACGGTGGCGGTTACCCAGGGTATTCTGCGGCTGCTCACGCCTACGGAGCTGAGGGGTGTTTTGGCCCATGAAATCAGCCATATACGGAACCGGGATATTCTTATTCAGACCATGGCCGCCACCCTGGCCGGGGCCATCATGATCCTGGCGGACATGGCCCGCTGGTTCGCCATTTTCGGCGGCAGCGATGAGGACGAAGGCGGACTGGGCATCATCGGACTTATCGTCATGTCTATTGTGGCGCCTATCGCCGCCATGCTCATCCAGATGGCCATCTCCCGTTCCCGGGAGTATCTGGCGGATGAGACCGGGGCCCGGCTGACGCGCAACCCTGAGTCACTGGCCAGCGCCCTGGAGAAGCTGGCCTACGGGGTGCAGGCGGCGCCCATGCAGGCCAACCCGGCCACCGAACCCCTGTTTATTGTCAATCCTTTGAGCGGCGGCGGCATGATGAGCTGGTTCAGCACCCATCCACCCGTTGAGGACCGGGTGGCGCGCCTCAGGGCCATGCGCAGGTACTAATCGCCCACCTTGGAGGGATTGAGGGGAAATCAGAAGGGCCATCGGCTTGAGTGCCGGTGGCCCTTCCTCATTTCAGGGGTGGTTTGGTTGCAAACTTTGGTAGAAAACTGATATTTTTTGATAAACCGCGGACTTTGGAGGTCTGAGCGACGGGAGTCTGCAGCAACCGGGAAAGTGATTAAAGTCAGGAAAGCGGGGAGGATGGCGGCAAGCTGGGGCCTGGTCCTGGTCATAGGCCTGCTCCTTCTGACACCGGGGTCGGGGCGGGCGGCCGACCTGCTGGCCCAGGGCCTGGCAGCCCTAAAAGCCGGCCAGCACCAGGAAGGGGCGGAACTCCTGAAGCGCTACCTGGCTCGGCATCCCGGCAATGTAAAGGCCCGTCTGGCCCGGGCTGAGGCCCTGAAGGCCCTGGGACGTCGGAAAGAGGCCCTCCAGGAATTGGAGGAGGGGCTGGTCCGGCATCCCGGAAATGTGGCTCTGCTGCAGGCCAAGGGGCGGTTGCTGGTTGAATCGGGGAAATTCTCCCAGGCAGTGGCGGTTTATACCCGGGCCTTGGCTTTGGCCCCCGAAAACGCCCAGGTTTTCAAGGACCGGGCCGAGGCCTATACCCAGGACGGCCGGCTTAAGGAGGCCTTGAAAGATATGAACCGGGCGGTGGCTTTGGCCCCCAAGGACCCTTGGGCCCATTTTCAGCGGGGGATGGTTAAATTCGCCTTGGAGGACTATCAGCAGGCGGTGGCCGACCTGACTGCCGCCATCAGGCTTAATCCCGAAGGTGCTCTGTTTTACTTTGCCCGGGGTCAGATTTATTATCGGCATCTGAACCAGCCAGAAAAAGGCCTGGCGGACTTCCGGAAAGGCTGCCGGCTGGGTCATTCTTTAAGCTGCCGGGAACTGGAGATGCTCCGGCCCAAATAGCGGCGGCAACTGCCTGAGACACCGCCGCGCAGAAAGGCAAAATGCAAGCAAGGCCATGGTTCAAGGTCGGTGTGGCGGTTTTGTCCCTGGTGTTACTGGGAGGGTGGCTGCTGGTCCTGGAAGGTGAGGCCCGCCCAAGCCGGGGGCGGGCTACCGGGAGCCGGGAATCCAAAACTTATTCAGCCTCCAAGAAGCTGCCCCGGTCCAAAACCACCCTTCCGGCCAAAACCAAATCCAGTTCTAAGACTTTGCCGCCAGAGCCTGCGGCGGCCCCCCCAACGCCTCAGGCTCATTTTGGGGAAATTTTGGGAAGCGGTGTGGTGGGCGGCTGGCTGTACCGCCATCTGTATGGCCGACCCCCGGCCCGGGCAGGCCAGGGTCTGGCCGGTACCGGCCTCGGCCCCCTGGATATCCTTCTCCTGGTGCTCCTTGCTTGCTTGGTCTACAGGCTGGTGCGCCGGCGGCGCCCGGAAACTGCAGGGGCCGAAGGCCCTCCTATGCAGACCGCCGCTCCGCAGCCGGGCCCGCAGTCGTTCCTGGAAGCTGCCCTGCAGACTGAGGTGCCCCCTGAAGTGGAGGAAGGACTGCGCCTTCTGAAAGCGGCGGACCCCATCTTCAAGGAGAGCCGGTTCCAGAGGCACGTGGCGGAGTTGTTCTTCCGGGTGCAGACAGCCTGGACCAATCGGGACTTGTCCCCCCTGAAGTGGGAGATCACCGAGGAGCTGTACCGGGTTCTTCAGGACGATGCCCAACGCCTGCGGACCGAGGGGGTGATCAACCGTATGGAGGACATCGACCTCCAGTCCGTGGAAATCACCGAGGCCTGGCAGGATGAATATTCGGACTACCTCACCGTGCGGCTACAGGCCCGGCTGCTGGACTACCTGGTGAGCGACCAGACCGGGGAGCTGGTGTCGGGCAGCCGCACCGAGCCCGTCAAATTTGAGGAATACTGGACCTTCACCCGCCCCACCGGCGTCGGCGGCGTCTGGAAGCTGGCTGCCATCTATCAGCCGGAATGAAACTTAGCCGGCGGCCGCCGGACATCTCCACCCCTCACGTCTGCCTTTTTAGTGGCCCAGATCTGTCAGCCGCTGGGGATGGGTGTAGATATTCATCCGGTCATCCCGGGCAAAGCCCACCAGGGTCAGATTCAGCTCCTGGGCCAAAGAGAGGGCCATGGTGGTGGGGGCGGACACCGCCGCCAGAATCGGGATGCCGGCCCGGATGCATTTCAGGGCCATCTCAAAGCTGATGCGGCCGGAGAGCAGGGCCACCAACCGGGTCAGGTCCTGCCTCTCCAGCAGGGTCCGGCCAATGACCTTGTCCAGGGCGTTGTGGCGGCCCACGTCCTCCGCGGCCAGAAACCAGCTGCCGTCGGGGCTGGCCAGGGCCGCGGCGTGGGTGCCGCCGGTGGCGTGGAACAGGGGCTGGGCTCCCGGCAACCGGTTCATCAGGGCCAGCAGGTGTCTGCCGGAGATGGTCAAAGGGCTGGCCACCGGAGGGAGGGTCCGGCAAATTTCGGCCAGCGCCTCCTTGGCGCAGAGGCCGCAACTGGAGCAGGCCACCTCCAGATGGCGGCGTCCCCGGCGCCTAAGGGCCTCCGGGACCAGGGACACGTCCACCACATTGGGCGGCAGCACCGGATCCGTGGCGGTGCCGCAGAAATGGATGGTGATCACCTCCTCCAGGCTGCGGACGATGCCCTCGGTGTAGAGGAATCCCAGGGCCAGCTCCTTTTCCCAGCCCGGGAGGCGCATGAGCACCTGGAAGGGTTCTCCGGCCAGGCGGATTTCCAGAGGCTCCTCCACCACCACCTTATCGGGCGCCTCCTTCAGGGTGCCCCGCAGATAGCGCCAGACGGGCCTTTCTGCAACAGTCTCAGGCATAGTCCACCGGCCGTCCTATTTTTCTTTTTCATTTAGTTTGAGGCCGCCCCACTCGCCCCAGCCCAGCTTGGCCCGCAGGATTTCAAAGTAGCTGCGCTGCGGGGACTTGACCAGCGTCAGCCGGTGGGGGGCGGCGCGCACCTCCACCCGGTCCCGGGGCATAAGAGCCCGGCCTACTTGGCCGTCCAGGGTCAGGTACACATCAAAGAAGCGCTCGTTGAAGGTGATGGCCACCGTGCTGCTATCCGGCAGAATGATGGGCCGGTTGCTCAAGGTGTGGGGGCAGATGGGTAGCACAATAATATGGCTCAAAGAGGGATAAACGATGGGTCCCCCCGCCGACAGCGTATAGGCCGTGGACCCGGTGGGGGTGGAGACAATAAGGCCGTCGGAGCGATAGGTGGTAAGGTATTCCCCGTCAATCCAGACGGTGAGCTCAATGATGCGGGCCAAGGCACCCTTGTTGATGACCACGTCATTCAGGACGGTTTCCTGCCAAGGCGGCTGGCCTTCCCGGATCAATGTGGCGCTGAGCAGCAGGCGGTTCTCCACCTCAAAGTGGCCGGCCAGCACCTGTTCCATGGCAGGATAGAGCTCTTCCAGGGATACTTCGGTAAGGAAACCCAGCCCTCCCACATTGACCCCCAGAATGGGCACGTTGAGCCTGCCGTAGTGCCGGGCCACGCTCAGGAGGGTGCCGTCGCCGCCCATCACCACGATGAGTCCCACCTCCGGGGGCAGGGGTGGGATGTGGGGCTCGGGTTCGTTTTCCAGGGGAACGGCTTCAACTCCCCGCTGCTTCAGCCAGCGGGCCAGTTCCTGGCCAGCCTCCCAGGCGCGGGGTTTCTGCTTTTTGGTGATAATCGCCAGGTTGCGCACGCCTCCAGCCTCCTCCTGATTGACAATTACCATATTCTCCGTTATTTATCAAAAGCCGGTTGGCTGTCTAATCGTCCCGGTGTCAAAGTCAAAAGTTACTGACTGGGGCAGTTCGGAGACCTGCCGCGGAGCCTTCCGAAACCGCCGGCCGTTCCAGAGTTAGCCCAACCTTTTGCAAACCAGCCGAAAGGAGTGAAATAGCCGTGCAGCTTGCCCGAAGAATCCGCCAGATTCCGCCGTCGGCCACTCTGGCCTTGAACGCCAAGGCCAATGCCCTCAAGGCCCAGGGGGTGGACGTGGTTAATTTCGGTGTGGGGGAGCCTGATTTTGACACCCCGGACCACATCAAACAGGCGGCGGTGGCTGCCCTGGAGTCAGGCTTTACCCGCTACACTCCGGTGGGCGGCATCCCGGAGCTGAAAGAGGCCATCATCCAGAGATTTGAGGAGGATCTGGGCCTCAGCTACCGGCCGGCGGAAATCATGGTTTCCTGCGGCGGCAAGCACGCCCTGTACAATCTGTTTCAGGTGCTCTTTGACCCGGGGGACGAGGTGGTGGTGCCGGCCCCGTACTGGGTGTCCTATCCGCCCATGCTGATGCTGGCCGAGGCTGTGCCGGTGATTATCCCCACCCGGGAGGAAAACGGCTTCAAACTCACCCCGGAGGAACTCAGGGAGCGTCTTACCCCCCGCACCAAGGGCCTCATCCTGAACAGCCCCTCCAACCCCACCGGCATGGTGTACAGCCGCCCGGAGCTGGAGGCCCTGGCAGAGGTGGTGCTGGCCCACGACTTGGTCGTCATCTCCGACGATATTTACAACCGCATTATCTTTGACGGCCTGGAATTTGTGAATCTGGCCATGCTGGCCCCGGAGCTCAAGGCCCGCACCTTTGTGTTGAACGGCGTCTCCAAGACCTATGCCATGACCGGCTGGCGCATCGGCTATGCCGCGGGGCCGGAGGCGGCCATTGCGGCGGCCGTCAATCTGCAGAGTCAGAGCACCTCCAATCCCACCTCCATTGCCCAGAAGGCCAGCGTGGCGGCCCTGCGCGGCCCCCAGGATTTCGTGGCCCGCATGGTGGGGGAATTTGCCTGGCGCCGGGACGACATCTACCAGCGGCTGCTGGCCATTCCTGGAGTGACCACCCCCAAGCCGGAAGGCGCTTTCTACATCTTCCCCAATTTTTCCGCCTACTACGACCGGCTCAAGCCAGCCCCGGGGCAGAGCCGCTCCCAGGCCCTGGCGGAATACCTTCTGGAGGAGGCCAGAGTGGCCGCGGTCCCCGGGGCGGAATTCGGCGAGGATGCCTGCATCCGGCTCTCCTACGCCACTTCCCGGGAGCGTATCGCCACCGGCCTGGCCAGAATCAGGGAGGCTCTGGAAAAACTGGGGAAATGAAGGCAGGATAATCGGTCAGCGCGGCCAGCCTTAAAGGAGTGGCGGCCGCGCTGCCCGTCCAACCGGGATTAGCGGCGCGCCGACCGCTTGGCGGCCTTCAAAGGATTGATGCGGTTGGCCTCGGAGCGGCCCCGGCCGTTCTTCACGTGGGTGGCCAGGTTGCAGGTGCCCCGGCGCCACTTGGCCGCCGGATCAGGATAGGCCCGGCAGTAGCGCCCGTTGCCGTTGTCCAGAATCCGTTCGCAACCTTCGCAGGCTTCCACGATGGGCCGGCATTTGCCGCCGTTGAACGAACAGCCTTTCTTGGTCATAAAGGTGCAATCAAAACCCGGTTTCCGGCCGAAAATCCCCGTTTATGATAGGCTTTAGCATGACTACTGAGGACCATCTCAAGAAGTATGTGGAAAAGCGCGATTTCCGGCAGACGCCGGAGCCACGGGGGGAGGCGCGCAAGCCTTCTGCCCGGGAGCCCATCTTTGTCATCCAGAAGCACGCGGCCCGGACCCTGCACTATGATTTCCGCCTGGAGGTGGAAGGCGTGCTGAAGTCCTGGGCTGTGCCCAAGGGCCCGTCCACCGATCCCCGGGAGAAGCGCCTGGCCGTGCCCACCGAGGACCATCCCATGGATTATGCTGAGTTTGAGGGGGTCATTCCCGAAGGCGAATATGGCGCCGGCACCGTAATGGTCTGGGATTACGGCACTTACCGGAACCTCACGGAAAAAAAGGGACGTCCGGTTCCTATGCCGGAGGCCGTGGCCCACGGCCACCTGAAGGTGTGGCTGGAGGGGAAGAAGCTCAAAGGCGGCTATGCCCTGACCAGGTTCAAAAAGGGCAAGGATGAAGCCTGGCTGCTGGTGAAGACAGAGGATGAGGCGGCTGCGGCTGAGGTTCCGGCCTCAGGCCCGGGGACGGTCGGGGGAAAATCCCCGGATCAGAACATAAAACCAGCCCGCGGTGACCAGGAGAAAGACGCCGGTCAACTGATAGCTGCCAGCAAAGCCCAGATGCTGGATGACTCCCCCCATAGCCGCGGAGCTGGCCATCATCCCCAGATAAATGGCGGTGTTGTAGCCTCCCATGGCCAGGCCCCGGAGGGCCGGGGGCACCACTTCGGCCACCAGCGCGCCGATGGCCGTGAAGGCCAGGCCCATGGAGACGCCCAGCCCGGCGGCGGCGGCCAGGAAATGGAGCAGGCTGTGGGAGAGGCCCAGGGCCGCCAGGGAGGCTCCCACCAGCAGAAGGCCCGCCACTCCCTGGCGCCAGCGCTGGGCCAAGGCGTCGCTCAGCCGCCCCAGAGGGATGCGGGACAGGGCGTTGACCGCCCCCTGCACCGCGAACACCAGTCCGATTTGGGCTACGGTGAGGCCCTGATTCCGGGCGTGCAGGGGGGCGAAGGTGATGAACATCCCTAAGCCGAAGCAGCCTCCCAGGGTGGCCAGCCAGCAGCCCAGGAGGTGACGGTTGCCCTTTAGTTCCCGGAGGGCCTGGGGCCACGGCAGGATTGGGGTTTTGGCCCCGGCCGCGGCTTGGCCGGGCAGATACCTGGCGGCCAGGCCCAGGGTGAGAAGCAAAAATGCTGCGGAAATCAGAAACATAGAACGGAAGCCCAGGGATTGGGCCAGCCAGCCGCCCAGGGCCGGGCCCAGGCTCATGCCGGTGTAAATGGCGGTGGTGAACCAGCCGTAGGAGCGCCCCAGGTGCGTGGGGGGCGAAATATCGGCCACCGCGGCCATCAGGGTGGGGCCGATGGCCGCCAGGGCCAGGCCGAAAAGCAGGTAAATGGCCAGAAGCTGCCCGGGGGCGGAGCTTAGCGCCAGGAGACCAGCGGTGAGGGCTGAGGCGGCCAGCCCTGCCAGCACCAGGGGTTTGCGGCCCAGGCGGTCAGAAACCAGCCCCAGGGGAAAGGAAAAGAGGCCGGCCATGAGGAGAAAGGCCGAATTGATGAACCCCACCATTACGGTGCCGGCCCCCAGCTCCCGGGCAAACAGGGGCACCACGGGAATGCGCATGTAGGAGGAAATGTAGCTGGCCAGGGCCACCAGGCAGCAGATGAGCAGGGGCAGGGCCGGGGAGCGGGCGGGTTCGGGAGCAGGAGAACAACGCCTATCCATATGGTCAACCGGGGTTTGGCTGGCCGCAGCCCAAGGAGTGGGGAAGGCCGACGACTTGCCTCCCCGCCACACCGCGGGGACGGCGGTATCATTATAACGCCCGCATCGGAAAAGACCAGGAAGGGGCGCCGTCTTTGGCCTCTGGGGTGATTTTCTTATATAATTTATTGATGAACTTGGTGGAGGCGCTCCTGGACCCGGCGGCCTACCCGGAGCCCACCGACACGGTGGAGCTGGTCCAGACCCACATCTCCTGGGTATTCCTCACGGCTAGCCACGCCTATAAGCTCAAGAAGCCCGTTGACCTGGGCTTTCTGAACTTTACCACCCTGCGCCGGCGGCACTACTATCTCAAGCAGGAGCTGGCCCTGAACCGGCGGCTGTGCCCGGAGATTTACCTGGCGGTGCTGCCGGTCTGTGTCCGTGGCGGCGGGGTGAAGGTGGGCGGAGGCGGGCGCCCCCTGGATTATGTGCTGCGCATGGTGCGGCTGCCCCAGGAGCGGATGATGGACGAAGTGGCGGACCGGGAGGGCCTGAGCCGGGACATCATGGACCGGATTATTGACCGGCTGGTGCCCTTCTACCGGCAGGCGGCCACCGGCCCCCGGATAAACCGCTTCGGCAGCCCCAGGATGATCGCCTACAATCACGAAGAGAACTTCAGCCGCATTGCCAAATGCGTGGGGCGGCTGCTGAGCCGGGAGCTGTTTGAGGAAATCCGGACTTTTGCCCGGGATTTCCTGGCCCGGCACCGGGAGCTGTTCCGGCGGCGTATTAAGGAGGGCCGCATCCGGGACTGCCACGGCGACCTGCACATGAAAAACATCTGCCTGGCCGACGGGGTTTATATCTTTGACTGCATTGAATTTAATCCCCGTTTCCGCTATGGTGATGTGGCGGCGGACATTGATTTTCTGGCCATGGACCTGGACTTCCACGGGTTCCGGGACCTGAGCCGCTATTTTGTGGAGCGCTTCGCCGCCGCCTCCCGGGATCTTGAGCTGCTGACAGTGGTGGATTTTTACAAGTGCTACCGGGCCTGCGTCCGGGGGAAAATCAACGCGGTGGCCGCCACGGAGCCGGAGCTGCCCCGGGCCGCCCGGGAGGAGGCCCGCCGGCTGGCCCGGGCTTATTTCAGGCTGGCCGGGGAGTACGCCGCTGAGGGTGCCCGGTGGCTGGCCTGATAGTGGTGATCTTCGGCCTCATGGGCACCGGCAAGACCACTCTGGCCCGGGCCCTGGGGGAGCGCCTGGGCTGGCCGGTGATTCACAGCGACGCGGTGCGCAAGACCCTGGCCGGCCTGGAGCCCACCCTCCCGGTGGTGGAGGAGTTCGGCCAGGGCATCTACCGGGAATCCTTCTCCCGCCGGACCTACGCCGAGATGCTGCGGCAGGCCCGCCAGCACCTGGAAAAGGCCCCGGGCGTCATCCTGGACGGCTCCTACAAGCGGGCCGCGGAGCGGCAGAAGGTACGGGAGGCCGCCCGGAAATGGGGAGCCCGGGTGGCGTTTATCTACTGCGACTGTCCCAGGGAGCTGGTGCGCCAGCGCCTGACCAGGCGCACCGCGGCCGGCCGCTCCATTTCCGACGGCAGGCTGGAGCTCCTGGACCTCCAGGAGCAGGACTACGACCCTTTGACCGCGGCGGATGAACCCCGGCTGCGTCTGGACACCGGCCAGGATTGGCCCGAAGTTCTGGCGGCAGCAGAGGCTTTTTTGAGGGAACTAGGATAAAATTTTCCGGAAAAGCGCCTGCTTATGGCAACAGGCTTGTTTGAGGGACTTGGCAACATGACGGAGGGAACGAAACGCCGCATCCTGAGTGGCATGCGGCCCACAGGCAAGCTGCATTTGGGCAACTACTATGGCGCCCTGCAAAACTGGCTCAGGCTCCAGGAGGAGTACGAGTGCTTTTACTTTGTAGCCGACTGGCACGCCCTGACCACTGAATACGACGACCCTGGTCCCCTGGGGGGCTATGTCATGGAGATGGCCATGGACTGGCTGGCCGCGGGTCTGGACCCGGAGCGCAGCACCCTGTTCGTGCAGTCGGCCATCCCGGAGCACACCGAACTCTTCCTGATTTTCGGCATGTTCACTCCGGTGCCCTGGTTGGAGCGCAATCCCACCTACAAGGACCAGATGCGGGAGTTGGCCCACAAGGAGCTGGCCACCTACGGGTTTCTGGGCTACCCGGTGCTTCAGGCCGCGGACATTCTCATGTACAAGGCCCACGGGGTGCCGGTGGGGGTGGACCAGGTGCCCCATGTGGAGATGACCCGGGAAATCGCCCGGCGCTTCAATCACCTGTACCGGCCCATCTTTCCGGAGCCGGAGGCCCTGCTGGCGGAGGTGCCCAAGCTCACCGGCATTGACGGCCGCAAGATGAGCAAGAGCTACAACAACTGCATATACCTGAGCGATCCGCCGGAGGTGGTGACCCAGAAGGTGCGCCAGATGGTGACCGACGTGGGCCGCCCCTACCGCCGGGACCCGGGGGAGCCGGACCGTTGTCTGGCCTTCCCCTTCCACCGCCTCAACCTGCCGGCGGAAAAGATAGAGGAAATCGTCACCGCCTGCCGTAGTGCAGAGCTGGGGTGCGTGGACTGCAAGAACCTGTTGGCCGAGGCTCTGGTGGCCAACTTGGCCCCCATTTATGAGAAGCGGCGCTACTACGAGGAGCACCCGGAGGCGGTCCGGGAGGTGCTGCTGGAGGGCAACCGGCGGGCCCGGGAGATGGCCCGGCGCACCATGCGCGAGGTGCGGGAGGCCATCGGTTTCAAGCTGGAGTTTCAGCTCTGGGCCTAGTCTGTCGCCGTAAGGGGTTGGGGGTGGGGGCTTGGGGGAGGGGGCAGGGGGCTGCGACCCCTGGCCCCCTCTCCCAAAACCTATGGCATGACCCCGAGATAATATCCATGACTCTGGAGCGCCTGCAAAAATTCCTGTCCCGCTGCGGGGTGGCCTCCCGGAGGCAGGCCGAAGTGCTGATCA
>JAFDHU010000090.1 GCA_019308625.1 Deltaproteobacteria bacterium | reverse complement strand
CGGCCCCGCACCGGCGTGCTGGTGGAAGAAGGGGGCCTGTTCATCTCCAACTACATTCTTCTCAAGCCGGTGAAGACCGTGCAGATGTACCCCACTGTGACCCTGGCCGGGCAGGGGGCCGTGGCCCGCCTGCAATCTATCATCATCGCCCATCCGGGGGCAGACTTGGATGTGGGTGGCCGCGTCATCCTTCAGGCGCCCGGCACCCGGGCAGAAGTCATCGCTCGCAGCATCACCACTGGCGGCAATTCCACCGCCCGGGGCCATCTGCTGGGACTGGCCCCGGAGGTCAAGGCCCACCTGGAATGCCGGGGCCTTATCCTTTCAGAGCAGGGCCGGATGTATGCCGTCCCGGAACTGGAAGCCCGGGTGGCCGGAGTGGATATGTCCCACGAAGCCGCGGTGGGCCGCATCGCCGAAGAAGAGATTGAATACCTTATGGCCCGGGGGCTGGACGAGGAGGAGGCCGTGTCCACCATCGTGCGGGGCTTCCTCTCCGTCAAAATTGAGGGCCTGCCACCGGGTCTGGAACAGGAGCTGGAGGCGGCCATCCAGGAAAGCAGCAAGGGGATGTAAGCTGCTGTCACTTGCCATCGGCCATATATCGAGACTGCTGCCATAAGGTTTTTGAAGGGAAGGGGGCAGGGGGCCGCGCTTCCCGGTCCCCCCTCCCAATATTATTTACCACCATTTCATTTTCCGGCCTCTAATCCCTTTGTCCCTCTTACTTGCTCCCCGGTCCAGTGTGCAGCATGAGGAGCAGCCCGTCCCGGCCGCCGAGGAGGACACCCTTGGGGTTATTGAATTTTCTATGGCTTCAATGCTTTCCCCCGCGGGAGCCGGTCTGAGCTGCCCTGGGAGACGATGCGCTGGAAGTCCTGAACCTCTGGGATTGCACTTGCGCTCCGACTTCGGCTTTTCCTGGCCAAGATGAAGCGCATACGCCGGGCCTCCTGATACGCGGCCAGTCTGGTGTTGATGGCCTCTTCCGTGGCTTTGGGCAGTTTGGAGACGGCATAGCAGGATTTTTTCCACCTCAATGCCCCCCCTTGGCGCCGGTCTCCGGTCAGGTTTGAGTAAATCTACTGCGGCACTTTTTGCCTCGCCCCCAGAAGCGCAATGATGAGAAAAATTCCCAGTTGCACCAGAGTCCTGCCATTCTCCTGGTGGCCAGTCTTTTCCCTGCCCCAGAATATCCCCAAAGCCGAGGTTTGACCCCAGGCCCTCCCTGGCTTTCCGGTTCAGGTCCGCTTTTTGCAAAATTGTTTTTCCGAAACGAACCCAAGCCGGGAGATTGGGACACCAAGCAGATCGACTTCGCGGCGGAAACGATGAAAGCGAGACTCGGCTCTCTGGTCTGGCTGGCCTTGGCTGCTTGGTTGGCAGGCACCTTTCCTGCCCCTTCCTTCAATCCGGCCCCGCTGGCCAGGCCCATCCTGGCCCACCAGGAAAAGCTCTATGTCAGGCCCCCGTTTCCCCAGTACACGGCCCGGGCCGGGCTACTGCGCTTCCGCTGCCCACCACACCTGCCTGAAGCCGGCCGGGCTGGAGAGGCGCCCATTTCTGGAAGTGGTACTGCTCCCCGAATCCTTTGGCTCTTTGCCGGAGGCCGTGGCCCGGGGGCGGACTTATGGGATGGATGTGGTGCTTTTGGGAGAGGTACCCTATCTTCTGGACGGCGGCGGCTTGGGCAAATCCGGCCTGCAGGTGGACCTCAAAGTAGTAGAGGTGAAAACCGGGCGGCTGCTTTGGGAAATCAGGGAGGCGGTCGCAGCCACCCAGCGCCCGGTGGTGGACCTCTGGGTCACCGAAACCCGACCCCGCCCCACCCCGCCCCTGTATGAGCTGGCCGACCGGCTGGCGGTGCGCCTGTGCCAAGCCCTCCGGGAGCAGCCCGGCTTGACCGCCCTACGGCAGGCTCCCCGCTAGCCTTCACTTGGAATGCAACAGCCCGCTGCGGGAGCGGCCCACATTCTGGAACACCGCCTGAAAATCCCGGTAGAGCCGCTTGTTGTCTCGCACCCGGTGGCATTTCTTGAGATAGGTCCGGGGGTCAGGGTTTTCCGGCAGGATATCAATGCCCTGCCAGCCCTGGGGGCGGGGATAGGCATAATACGGATATTCCTTGGGGATGCCCCGCACAAAGGCCACCTGGGGCACCACCCACTCCAGCCGGGCCAGATACACCCGGTGCATGCCGTCGTTGATGAGCAGGGCCACGGTGCCGTCGGCTTCGATGGACTCCTCCACCACCGGGGGATAAAGGTCATAGGCGGCCACGCTGCCGTCCTCCCGGCGCACAGTATAGGTGACATACCCGTCTAGGCGGAACAAATCCACCCCGTGCGCCGCCAGGCCCCAGCGCAGGTCTTGCACCTTGCGCAGCTCTTCCAGCCAGATGTAGTTCTGCGGCGGATGCAGGCAGTCGGTATGGATGCACTCCAGGGTAATTAAGGCCTCGGCGTAAATCAACTTGTCCGGCTGGTTCAGCAAAGGCACCTGCCGCAGTTTGTCAATCAGCTCTTGGGCGGAGTGGCGGACCACCGAGACGATGTTCATCTTCCGCAACATCTCCCGACTATTTGTTTTCATAACTTGAACCAAAATCAAGCTATGGTGTGAATATCATAGCATCAGCGGGGAGGATTGGTTAAGGAAAAACTCGGGGCCGTGCCTAAGGTTGGCAGGAACTCAAAAAGAAAGGCGCGGCCCACCGCGCCCTCATGCCAGGCTAAGCTCGGGTAGGACTGGGCCACTGCTCCGAATCAGCAGACCCTGGCGGAGGGCAAAGCCTCTCGCCGGAGCTCAATCACGCCTCGGCCGCACCGGTTCCCGAAGTCCCCCCGTCTTCCGGAAATGCACTAATTTGCTACTCGCCTGCCAGCCTCGGCCGGACTAACACCTCCCTCTCAAAAAGCGGCTCGGGGGCCCCAGGAGAAAGGGACCGAACCAGCCGCGGATGATAAACCCCCGGGAGTCCTCCGGGTCCGGCTGCGTCTCCTCCCAGTAAGGGTCTTCTGCCCCTTTCAGCAGGTAGACACAGGTTTCGGCCAGAGCATCGTCCTGCAACACCTCAGCCGCCCATACCGCCAAATATCTGTCCTTGCCGATGTATGCCATTTCCTTCCCCTGACCAAATCCTTCTGCAATATCTGTTCCAAAAGCCCGGATCAGCGGGGCTCCGGCCAGTGGAGCAGGGGACACCGGTCGCAGCGGGGCCGGGGCCGGCAAAATTCCTTGCCCAGGCGCACCAGCAAGGCGTGAAATTCCTGGTAAAGGGGCACCTCGGCGGGCAGATGCTCCATGAACAATTGACGCAGTTCCTCGTAGGACATGGCTTCGGGCACCAACTGATGGCGATTCAGGATACGGAAAGTATAGGCATCCACCACAAAGCTGGGCTGGTGCAGGGCATAGAGCAGAATGCTGTCTGCGGTCTCGGGGCCGATGCCTTTGACGCTCAAAAGCTCCGGCCGCAGCACCTCCAGGTCCTGGCGGGCCATAGCGGCCATAGAATCCTGATATCGCTGGGCAAAAAAGGTAAGAAAATTTTTCACCCGTTCCGCCTTGACCTGATAGTAGCCCACCGGCCGCAGCCGCCGGGCCAGCTCGGCAGTAGGCATCTCCCGCAGAATCCTGGCGCTCAGGGCCCCTTCCTCCTTCAGCTCTTTCAGGACCCGGGCCACGTTGCGCCAATTGGTGTTCTGGGTCAGGATGGCTCCCAGGGCCACTTCCAGGGGAGAGTCCCCCGGCCACCAGCCCTGTGGCCCGAAAGCCTGCCACAATTTGTCATAAAGCTCCTGCAGCAATTCTCTCATGCGCGCAATGACCAGCCCGCCTGCCAAACCAGTGTTTTTTGCACTTTATCATTTTTTTTGCCAGGTGCGTATGATAACATGTTTTGTCAATAAATCGAAAGGCTTCTTAAGCGAGGGCATGAGCAAAAAAATCATCTTTAAACCCTATGATCTCACCATAGAGGTCCCGGAAGGTGAGAATCTGCTGCACGCGGCGATGACCGCCGGCATCCATATTAACGCCTCCTGCGGCGGGGCCGGGGTTTGCGGCAAATGCCGCATCCTCCTGGAGGAGGGTTCCCTGGAGTGCCAGCCCGCCACCGTTTTGACTCAGGAAGAATGGGATCTGGGTTACCGGCAGGCCTGCCAGTGCACCGTAACCACGGACGTGGTGGTGCGCATTCCTCCCGAGTCCCTCCTGGACAAAAAGACTATCACCCGGCGCCGGACCGGGGTATCGCTACGCCCCGCGCCCATAGATGTGGCTGCCCTGAAAGAGGAGGGCCTTTATGATCCGGCCTTTCAAAAGAAATATTTGGAGCTTCCCCCGGCCAGCCTGAGCGACAACATCTGCGATCTGTCCCGCCTGGAGACCGGTCTGCACCGGCAACACCGCCTGGACAACCTGACCCTGGACTTTCTCCTGGTGCGCAAGCTGGCGAAAGTCATGCGGCAGGAGGACTTTCGGGTCACTGCCACCCTGGATTTCGCCCAGCGGCGGTCCCGCAATCCCCGGCTGGTGAACATTGAGCCGGGCGACACCACCCACAAGCACTTCGCCCTGGCGGTAGACATCGGCACCACCACAGTATGGGCCCAGCTCCTGGACCTGGCTAAAGGAGAGATCATCGGCCAGGCCGCCGACTACAACGGCCAGATGAGCTATGGCGATGACGTGATTTCCCGCATCATTTACAGCCAGAAGGAGGGCGGCCTCAAAACCCTGCAGAAGGCAGTGGTGACCACCCTGAACAATGTTATCCGGAGGCTGCTCAAGCAGCACAAGCTGCCGGTGGAAGAGGTCTCCCACCTGACCCTGGCCGGCAACACCACCATGACCCACCTGTTTTACGGCATTGACCCCAAGTATATCCGCCTGGCGCCTTACACCCCCACAGCCTGCCACATTCCGCCGGTTAGGGCCCGGCACCTGGGCTTGGACCTGCCGGAGCATGTTTTCATTTATGCCGTGAGCTCCGTGTCCAGCTACGTGGGAGGGGACATCGTGGCCGGGGTCTTGGCCTCCGGCATTTACAAGGATCCCAAACTGACCCTGTATATTGACATCGGCACCAACGGCGAGATTGTCATCGGCAATCAGGAATGGCTGGCCTGCGCCGCCTGCTCCGCCGGTCCGGCCTTTGAGGGGGGAGGCATCCGCTTCGGCATGCGGGCCTCCCGGGGCGCGGTGGAGGAGGCCAGCATCAACCCGGACACCGCTGAACCCATGTTCATGACCATCGGGATGGCCAAGCCCAAAGGCATCTGCGGCTCGGGTCTCATCAACTTGCTGGCCGCCTTGATGGAGACCGGGATTGTGCTGCCCAATGGCAAGTTCCGGGACGACCTGGACAGCCCCCGCATCCGCCGCGGTCCCGACGGCCTGGAATACGTGCTGGCCTGGGGCTCCGAAACCGAGAGCGGCGAGGATTTGACCATCAGCGAAGTGGATATTGAAAACCTGATGCGGGCCAAAGGGGCCATGTTCGCGGGCTACCTGACCCTGCTGGACAGCGTCGGCCTCAAGCTTCAGGATATCGAGCAGGTCATCCTGGCCGGAGCCTTCGGTAATTTCATCAATATTGAAAATGCCATCGCCATCGGCCTGATGCCGGATCTGCCCCGGGAGCGCTTCCAGTTCGTGGGCAACGGCTCCCTTACGGGCGCCACTTTGCTGGCTTTCTCCCGGGAGCTGCTGGAGGAGGAGCGCCGGGTGGCCGACATGATGACCAATTTTGAGTTGTCCGAGACCCCGGGCTTCATGGACAAATACATCGCCGCCCTGTTTTTGCCCCACACCCAGGAGGAATACTTCCCTACTGTCACCGAGCGCCTGCGGGCCCTGCGGGGCTGAGAAAGGGGAAAGGACCAGGCCAGCGGCCTTTTGCTGCCCTTCCCTGCCCAAGCCGTTATTTCAGCTTTTTCAACAACCAGGCGACGTTTTCGGCCAGCGCCACGATGGTTTTGAGGCCTTCCTCGTCGTTGGCCACCTCCCCCGGGTTTTTGCCGTAGGCGATGGGCCAATAGGTGGCGCCCGGCACAATCATGCCCATGATGGTGAAGAAAAACTGCAGTTGGGCATAGGTGAAATTGACCCCGGCCCGGCGGGCCACCACGATGGGGCTGCCCACCTTGCGGTAAAAGATGTTGTCCCCGTGTCTGGCCACATAACCGGCCCGGTCCAGGAGAGCCATCAGGTTGGGGGTGGCCGAGCCGAAATAGACCGGACTGCCCACCAGGAGGCCGTCGGCTTGGGCCATGGCCTCAAACACTGCGGCAAAATCATCCTCCTGGGCGCAGCGGTTCTTGTCTTCGGCGCACTTCAGGCAGGCGACGCAGCCGTTGATGGTCTTGTCGTGCAGGGAGATATATTCGGTCTCCAGCCCTTCCCGGGCCAGGACCTCCAAGGCCTTGGTCAGCAAAGTATAGGTGTTCCCCTTGGGACGGGGAGAGCCGGAAATCGCCAAGACTTTCATCCCTTTCCTCCTTTTGCGCCGATTGGACTCCAAACTCATCAATTTTGCCGGAAATGGCAAAATTTGCCAAGCCTATTTCCCCCTGCGCCAGACCGGAAACCAGGCCCCCTCTCCTGGCCGCGCCTCTCTCTGCCACATTGAGCAAAATAGGGCTTGACATCCTCATATTGTGAGTGAATACTCACATACAACCATGCGGGATGGACAAAAAACCAAAGAAAAGCTTTCCCGGGCGGCCTTGCAACTTTTTGTGGAGCAAGGTATCACCGAGACCACCATCCGGGACATCGCCCATGCCGCCGGAGTGGCCGAGGGCACTCTTTACCGGCACTATGAAAGCAAAGAGCACTTGGCCTGGACACTCTTTGCCGACAACTTCGCGGCCTTCGCCCAGGAGCTGGAGCAGGTGCAGGCCCTCCATCACCGTCTCAGGGACAAGCTGGCCGCCATGATCCGTCATTTCTGCCGTTTCTATGAGCAGGACCCGGTGCTGTTCAATTACCTGCTGCTGGCCCAACATGCCCAGCTCAGAAAAGTGACCCCGGATATGCCCAACCCGGTGGCAGTGGTCCGGGACGTGATTGCCCAAGCCATGTTTCGCCGGGAAATTCAGGCCAGCGATCCGGAAGTCCTGGCGGCCCTGGTCCTGGGTCTGGTGCTCCAGGTGGCCACTTTCAGACTCTACGGCCGGGTGACCAAGCCCCTCACCGGGCTCTCCGACACCCTGATTCGGGCCTGCTATCGGGTCTTGAATCTGGAATAAATAGTTTATTGACAAATAAATGATAGGAAAGATTGCCTTGATTTTTGTCTGTTCCTGGGCTAAAAATCTAGCATTGAAGCGAGGCACCAAGCAGGAATCATGAGCAAAGAAGAATTGAAGGCAAAAATCGCCGCTGCAGCTCCCCAGGGCAAAATCCCCTGCGCCGCGGCCTTTAAACTGGCAGAAGAACTGGGCCTCTCCCGGGCGGAAATGGGTGAGTTGCTAAACGAGCTGCACATCAAGATTATTCAGTGCCAGTTGGGTTGTTTTTAGCATGGCCTACCTTTTTGGTCCGGTAAATTCCCGCCGTTTGGGGCGCTCCCTGGGGGTGGATGTCATCCCTCCCAAGACCTGTACCTTTGACTGCATCTACTGCGAGTTGGGGCGCACCACCCACCTCAC
>JAFDHU010000089.1 GCA_019308625.1 Deltaproteobacteria bacterium | reverse complement strand
CTATCTGCCTTGGCGGCTGTTCCTGGAGCTCAACCACATCCGGCTGGGCACCGACCATATCCTGGGTTTTTACCCCCGGCAGTTGTTTGAGGCCGTGCCGTGGTTGCTCGCCACTCTGGCCCACCCCCGATTCTTCGGTTTGTTATGGCCGACCGCCGCCTTGGCCCTCGTTCTCTTGGGCCGGACTTTGTTTACCTCTCCCCGTCTCTTTCTGGCCTTGTTTCTGGGAGGCAACTTTCTGGCCATCCTCCTGGCCTATGCCCTGGCTCCCACTTCTCCCCAGGAGTTCCCGCTTTATGTCCGGGCCACCCTGGACCGGCTGGTGCTGCATATCAGCCCTCTGGCGGCCCTGGTCCTGGGGGAAGGGATGAAGGGGCTGGGGGCGCCGGATTAAAGCCCATACCTGCCTCACCCGGCCGGCCCCCCACCAGCCAAGAAAAAAGGAGGCGGCCTGGGGCCCGCCTCCCTTCATGAAGTTCGATTGTGCCAAATGCTTTCTTAAGGCCGCCGGCTGCTGCCTTCAGCCTCCTGAGAGTGGTTTTCCTTATGCCGCCTGGGCGGCCAGCTTCTCCACCTTGACGGCGCAGACTTTGAATTCCGGAATCTTGGCCGTGGGGTCATAGGCCGGGTTGGTGAGAACGTTGGCCGCCGCCTCGGCAAAGTGAAAGGGGATGAACACGATGCCCCGATCCACTTTGCGGCTCACCTTGGCCTTGATCTGAATTTCGCCCCGGCGGGAGCTCACCCTGACCCGTTCCCCGTCCTTGATCCCCATCTCTCTAGCGTCGGTGGGGTTAATCTCCATGTAGGCGGTTTCCTGCTCATGGTGCAGGGAGGGGGAGACGCGGGTCATGGTGCCGGTATGAAAATGGACAAAGGTGCGCCCGGTGGTGAGCCACAAGGGGTAGTCCGGATCCACCACCTCAGCCGGCGGCTTGTAGTCTATGGGGGTAAACAGTCCTTTGCCCCGGGTGAAGCGGTCCTTGTGCAGGTACATGGTGCCAGGATGGTCCTCGGTGGGGCAGGGCCACTGCAGGCCGCTGGGCGCCAGCCGGGCATAGGTCATGCCGGCATAGCTGGGGGTAAGCTGCCTGATTTCCTGGAAGATATCCTCCGCGGAACTGTATTCCATGGGGTAACCCAGCCGGGCCGCCAAGTCCGTGATAATCTGCCAGTCCGGCCGGGACTGGCCGATGGGCTCAATGGCCTTTCTGACCATCAGCACCCGGCGCTCGGTGTTGGTGAAGGTGCCGTCCTTCTCGGCAAAAGAGGTGCCGGGAAGCACCAGGTGAGCCAGCTTGGCGGTTTGGGACAGGAAGATGTCCTGGACGATCAGGAGGTCCAGCTTCTTCAGGGCCTCCTCAATATGGCGCAAATCCGGGTCGCTGAGCATGGGGTTTTCCCCCACCACATAAAGGGCCTTGATTTTTCCTTCCTCAATAGCCGGAAACATATCCGTAATGGTGAGGCCGGGCTTTTGGGGCAGGTCTTTCCCCCAAGCCTGGGAGAATTTCTGGTTGGCTGCCTCGTCGGCCACCGGCTGGTAGCCCGAGAAGACATTAGGGAGCCCGCCCATGTCGCAGGCGCCCTGCACGTTGTTCTGGCCCCGCAGGGGGTTGACGCCGCCGCCCAGCACCCCCACGTTGCCGGTGAGCATGGCCAGGTTGGCCAGGGACTTGACGTTGTCCACCCCGGTGGTGTGCTGGGTGATGCCCATGGCATAGATGATGGCCGCGGGCTTGTTGTTGGCATAGAGCTCGGCTATGCGTCGCAGAGCTTCCACGGACAAGCCGGTGATTTCGGCCACCCTGTCGGGAGGATACTCTTCCAGTTTGGCAGCCAGCTCCTCAAAGCCTTCGCAGCGCTGGGCCACGTAGTCCTGGTCGTGCCAGCCTTCCTTCAAAATGATGTGCATCAGGCCGTTGATGAGGGCCACATCCGTGCCCAGGCGATGGTGCACGGCGATGTCAGCCATCTCCGCCAACTGGATGGACCGAGGATCGGCGACGATGAGCTTGGCCCCGTTCATCTTGCCGCGGTAGATCCACTTGGCGGCGATGGGATGGGCCTCGGTGGTATTGCTGCCGATAACAAACAACGCCTTGGATTCTGCAAATTCCGGCAGGGAATTGGTCATGGCGCCGGAACCGAAAGCCGCGGCCAGACCGACCACGGTGGAACTGTGTCAGAGCCGGGCACAATGATCTATGTTATTGGTGCCGATGACCGCCCGGGCGAACTTGGAGAGCAGGAAATTCTCTTCGTTGGTGACCTTGGCCGAGGCCAGGATGGCCACTGCATCGGGGCCGTGCTCGGCCACCACCCGCTTCAGCCTGCTGGCGGCGGCGTCCAAGGCCTCATCCCAGGACACTGGCTCCAAACGGCCGTTCTTTTTCAGAAGAGGCTCAGTAAGCCGGCGTTCACTGACGACAAATTCGTGAATATTCCAACCTTTGATGCAGAGACTGCCTTGGCTCACCGGATGGGTCTTCACCGGCAGGGTGCCGATTACCTCGCCATCCAGCACCTCCAACAAAATGCCGCAGCCGCAGCCGCAGTAGGCACAGGTGGTGTAAACCGTACGGAAATCCATATATGTTCTCCCAACTCTTTAAATTAACTGCAAAATAGGAAACTCCTTGTACATATTAGCACAAATCCTGGATGAGTCAAGGAATAGATAACCCTTCCGGCGTTTTTGCCCCTCGGGACCCAGGAGATCCTCCCCCTGCCCTTTAAAGTATTACCGCGATTTCCACCTCTTTATCCTTGCGCAACACATTGACTCCCACATCCCGAGGATGGCGCCGGAGAATCAGGTCCACTGAGCCTTGGCCCACCCTCAGGTTGTGGATTTCCACCCATTCCAGATATTCGGGCAGCCGGGGGTGGTTGAAGTACAACTGGGGCTTCTCCGGAGAGAAGCTGATCCCCAAGATGGCTTGCAACAGGCAGAAGACCGCGGCGCTGGCCCAAGCCTGGGGGGCGCAGGCCACCGGATAGAGGATGGGGCCTTGGCCGGCCAGGCGCTTGAAGCCGCAAAACAGCTCCGGCAGGCGGTGCAGGTCCAGCACGATGCTGGCGTCAAACAGCCCGGTAAGGATGCGGATGGCCTGGTTCTTGAAACCGTACCGAGCCAGACCGGCGGCGATGAGGGCATTGTCGTGGGGCCACACCGACCCGTTGTGGTAGGACATGGGATTGTAGCGGGCCTCGCTGCGGGCCAGGGTACGGATGCCCCAACCGGAGTAGAAGTCCTCCGAAAACAAGGTCCTGACCAGCCGGTGGGCGTGCTCCCAAGAGGCGATTCCGGACCACAGGGCATGGCCGGCGTTGGAGGCCCGCACCCGGCAGGGCTGTTTGTCGCCATCCAGGGCCAGAGCGTAGGTGTCCAGGTCTGCGCACCAGAAAAGCCGGTTGAAGCGCCGCTTCAGGGTGGTGGCCTGTTTCTCCAGGCACCGGGCCCGCTCCGGCTCTCCCAGGGCCAGAGCCAGGGCCGCGGCACTCTTTTTGGCCAGGTACACGTAACCCTGGACCTCGCACAAGGCAATGGGCCCCCGCACCGGCCGGCCATCAGCGTGGAACACTGCTTCATCCGAATCCTTCCAGCCTTGGTGCTGGAGCCCCAGGGGGGTGTGACTCTGATACTCCACAAAGCCGTCCCGGTCCTGGTCGCCATAGCGGTCCAGCCAATCCAGGGCCCGGAGCACATGCGGCCACAGGGCCGCCAGAAAGTCCCGGTCTCCGGTACGCCGGAAGTAGGCCTCGGCCAGCACGATGAACAGCGGCGTGGCGTCCACGCTGCCATAATAGCGCTGGAAGGGCACCTCGCCCAGTGCGGCCATCTCGCCCTCCCGGGCTTCGTGCAGGATTTTGCCCGGTTCGGCGTCCTGCTCGGGATTCTCCTCCTGGGCCTGGGTTTCGGCCAGAAAGGTCAGCACCCCCCGGGCCAGATCAGGATTCACCCAAAGGTACTCCAGGGCGGTGATGAGGCCGTCCCGGCCGAAAGGCGTGCTGAACCAGGGCACTCCGGCGTAAGGGTAGCACCCATGAGGGGTCTGGGTCATCAGCATGCCCAGATCGGCTACGGAGCGGTTGAGCCAGTCGTTGAACTGTTCGTTGGAGGTGTAAATTTTGGCTCCAGAGGTGCGGGCCGTCTTTAAGGCGTCTTCCGCCTGACCGGCAGCCTCGGAAAAAGCCAGGATTTTAGGGGCCTGCCGCTCCACCTGACAGGCCACTGTTACATAGAGGTCTGTCTGGCCGCCGGGCGGTAGCTTCAGGTGGTAGGCAGCCTGCCCCTTGGTCAATCTGGCTGGCACCGGAGAAAACGTCAGCCTGGTGCGGCGGCGGACCCCGTCCAGCCCCTGATAGGCCAGGAAAACCTGGGCATCTTTGGTGCGGGCCGGCAACCGGGTCCCCCGTTGCTCCCGCGACACACCCCGGATTTCAAAGATGTCCGCGAAGTCGGCCGCAAACTGCCACTCCAGGTTCAGGGACACCGGAGCTTCGCTGTAGTTCACCAACCGCACGTGTTCATAGTGAACCCCCTCCCACAGGAGCTGCTCCCGGGAAAGGTAAATGGTGCCCCGAGCTATGAGCAGTCGGCCGTTTTTATAAAGGTCCGGGGTGGTAAGGTCCACGGACAGGAGGCTGTTATCCTCCCTGACGGAGGAGTTCAACAGCATGGGCTGGCGCTCGTTGACCGTGAGCTCCCACTTGGACAGGAAACGGGTGCCGCCGTGATACAATCCCTCTTCGCCCAACCCATAGGGCCGGATGTTGCCCATGCGGTCAAAAACTGCAAAGGTTTCGCCGTGTTTCAGCACCCGGGGGCGATCCTCAGAAAGGGCAGCGGTGGCCAGAACATACCAGCGGTTTTTGACCTGGATGACCTCTTCCACCCGCTCCGGACCGGCCTCAGGCGACACGGGACAGTTCGCCATACCATTCCCTCAGCTTGTAATAGACTTTCAGGTAATCCCGGGCCATACGGTCGGCCGTAAACCTGGCCTCAAAGGCTTGGCGGCAGTAGGCCCGACTGATGGTGTCCAGCTTCTGGACTGCGGCCACCGCCTCGTCCACGCTGTCCACAATAAAGCCGGTTTGGCCGTCTTCCAGCACCTCTGGCACCGAGCCGTTGCGGAAGGCGATGACCGGGGTGCCGCAGGCCAGGGCTTCCACCATCACCAGGCCGAAGGGCTCGGGCCAATCAATGGGAAACAGCAGACCCAGGGCTCGCCCCAGAAACTCGTTCTTCTCACCTTCCCCGATTTCTCCCAGATAGGTCACCAGGGGGTGATTGAGTTTGGGTTTGATGTAGTCCCGGTAGTAGGCTTCGTCCACTTTGTCCACCTTGGCGGCGATGCGCAGCGGCAGGCCGGCTCGCACCGCGATGTCTATGGCCCGGTCCACCCGTTTTTCCGGGGAGATGCGGCCCAGAAAGGCCAGGTACTCCCCCGGCTGCGGATAAAATCGATACAGCTGGCGTGGCAGGCCGTGATACACCGTGGCCACCCAGTTGGCGAAAGGCAGCGGCCGCCGCTGGTAATTGGAAATGGACACCTGCGGCAGATCGGAGAATTCCTTGAACAGAAACTTGTAATCCGGGATGTCCAGCCGCCCGTGTTGGGTGGTGAGGGTAGGCCGCCCCAGCAACCGGACCAAGGGAAAATGCAAATAATCCAGGTGGAAATGGAGAATGTCGTAGTCTTCGGCTTCCTGGAACACCCGTCCCAACATGCGGACATGATGAGCCAGAGGGTCGTGGCAGGCCGGGTTCAGGCGCAGGGCCCGGGGCGCCTGGCTCCGCAAGTCGGCTTTGGTATCCGAATCCCCGCTGGCAAACAGAGTGACGTGATGACCCAGACGGACCAACTCTTCGGTCAGGTAATGAACTACGCGTTCGGTGCCCCCATAATACCTGGGGGGCACACTTTCGTAAAGAGGGGAAATTTGGGCGATCCTCATGAACTCACCTCCCTCTGCATCCACCAAAAATTTTTCAGTGAAAAAAGAGGCTTAGGCGAGCACACAAGTCCCGGGGAAGTGCAAGGCAGGGACCTCGTTTCTCAGATAATCATTTTTCCTCGGAATGCAAGGGCCTTGTCCGGCCAAACGGGGAGTTGA
>JAFDHU010000088.1 GCA_019308625.1 Deltaproteobacteria bacterium | reverse complement strand
CACCGCCATATACCACCTCATCCCCCTGCCCCCCCTGGCCTTCAGCAACCTGATAAGCGTGTGGCTCCCGGAGCGGTTCCGATATCTGTTCGGGCTGGCCGGTCCTTTTATCATCGTGGCCCTGTTCCTGATTGAGAGGATCACCCACTACGGGTTTATCAGTTCCCACCTCAACCCCCTGGTCGTCTGGATGGTGAAGTTCACCGTAGGCTGAGGCCGCCCCGGCCTCCCCTTTTCCCTAGGCAGGAATTTCCCCCTTGCCCTGGCGGCAGCCCGGATTTGACCTGCCTGTCTTTTCCGATTTTTCCCGGCCCGGGGACAGAGTCTTTTCCACCTCCAGAAAACCTCCGCTCTTTAGGGTTATTTATTTTTTTCTTGGGAAAATTATTACTTTTTTAAACTTTTGGCACAATTCTTGTTAACGATATGAAACATAAAAGGCCCAATTTTCTACCTGGTGGCCTTTTGTTTAAAAATTTGAACAAAAAATGATTTTGCATTAAATAACAATAACTTATAAATAAGTGGAAATAACTTTTGTAAAAAAATTTAATCTTCTGCTCCAGTAATGTATAATACTTTGAACATAGTTTCCTGGTTTCCGGTCGGCCTGAATACCACTTCGGGAAACCACCGGGGCGGACGGGAGGCTGGTGCCAAGCCTGGGAAGGCAGCCGGGTACTGAGAGAAGCACCTCAGTCATCAGGGGGAGGCGGCTGGAGATGACCACTTTGTTGATTACGGGGGGAGCAGGATTCATCGGCACCAACTTCGTCCGCTTTGTGCGCCGGGTCCGCCCCGGGTGGCACCTCATCAATCTGGACCTCCTCACCTATGCCGGCAATCCGGAAAATCTGGCGGATCTGGCCGGCGACCCCCGCTACACCTTTGTCCAGGGCGACATCGCCGACTGGCCCACGGTCTCCTCCCTGTTCGCCGCCCATCCCATCCGGCGGGTGGTGCACTTGGCCGCCGAAACCCACGTGGACCGCTCCATTTTGGACCCGGGGGTGTTTGTGCGCACCAATGTGGTGGGGACCTTCAATCTCTTGGAGGCGGCCCGCCAGGCCTGGAAGGACCTGCCAGAGGACGCGGGCTGCCGCTTTCTGCACGTCAGTACCGACGAAGTCTATGGTTCCCTGGGGAGCGAGGACCCGCCTTGCAGCGAGTCCTCCCCCTATGCGCCTTCCAGTCCCTATTCGGCCTCCAAGGCCGCGGCGGACTGGCTGGCCCGGTCCTATTTCAAGACCTATGGCTTTCCGGTGCTGATCACCAACTGCTCCAACAACTACGGACCCTACCAGTTTCCGGAAAAGCTTATCCCCTTCGCCCTGTGCCAGGCGCTGGAGGGCAAGCCGGTGCCCATCTACGGCGCCGGGGGCAACATCCGGGACTGGCTGTATGTGGAAGACCACTGCGCCGCTCTGCTGGAAGTGCTGGAGCGGGGCCGCCTGGGGGAGACCTATAACATCGGCGCCAATCAGCAAAGGACCAACCTGGAGCTGGTGCGCCTGCTGCTGCAAATACTGGCGGAGATGCGCCCGGATCTGGGCAATCGCCAAAGCCTTATTACTTTCGTGCCGGACCGTCCGGGGCACGATTGGCGTTACGCCCTCAATACCCAAAAAATCGCTGACACCCTGGGCTGGCGGCCTCGGGTCACTCTGGAAGAGGGCCTGAAGCGCACCGTGGCCTGGTATCTGGAGCATCAGGACTGGCTGGAGCGCGTCCGCACCGGCGAATACCGCCGCTTTCTGGAAACCCAATACGGCCAGGCTGTGGTGCAGGAAAAGGAGCCGGCCTGCGGCGGAGGATAAAGTTAAGTTATGCCGGAACCGAACATAAGGGAGAGAACCTGTTTTCGGGGGGAGGCACACGGTGCCGGCCCTGGGGGGGGAGCAGCCGTATGAGACCCAAACCCTGGATCTTGGTGGTGGATGACGAGCAGGGCATCCTGGAGTTGGTTCAGGATCTGCTGAGTCCTGACTACCTGGTGGATACCGCGACCAACGTCAAGGAGGCCCAAGCCCGCCTGCAAAACGGCTCTTACGACCTGGTGCTCACCGATATGGTGATGCCCGAGATCGCCGGCATGGAGCTGGTCAAGTACGTCCGGCTTCATCATCCGGACATCCCGGTCATTGTCTTCACCGGGTATGCCAATTTTCAGGACGCGGTGACCGCGGTCAAGCTGGGCGCCTTTGATTATCTGCCCAAGCCCATTCAGACCGAGATTTTACGCCATGCCATTCATCGGGCCCTGGAATTCCGGCGCCTGTCCCTGATGCAGCGGGACCTGGAGTTTGTTTTTCAGGGTGCCGAAGCCCTGGGCTTCCAGGCCCTGGAGCTGCTTTCCGACACCCCTGAGGCCGCCATTCTGGACCGCCTGCGGGAGTCGGCGGAGCGCGGCGGCGAGCTCCGGGACATCGCCCAGGCCTTTTTGGACGGGGCCTACGAGCTGCTCCAGGCCACCCAGAGCTCCATCTTTCTCTTTGACCCCAACCTGAATCAGTTCACCGGCTTGGCCGCCCGGGGGCCGGAGGCGGAAGCCCGGCTGGCAGCCACGGTGCCGGTCACCGGCGGCATCATGGGGTATGTGGTCTCCCAAAGGCGCCCCCTGCTGGTGGCCGACATTGACCTGGATCAGCGGTTCAGCATCAGCCACCGCCGCTTTCATTACAAGAGCGGCAGCTTCATGCTCATCCCCCTGGCGGGCAGCAGGTTCTGGGGGGTCATCAACTTGACCGACCGGGAGGACGGCCAGGCCTTCAGTGCCCGGGACCTGTTTCTGGGCTGGCTGATGGGGCGCCTGTTCGTGGAAATCCTGGAACAGCGGGAGTCCCGGCGGGAGCTGGAGCCCCAGCCCCTCTTCAGCCCCCTGCTCAAAGAGCACATCCCTTTGGGGGTGGCCCTGGTTGACCAGGATTTCAACGTCATCCAAGCCAACCTGGCCCTGGAGCGCCTGCTGGGACAGCGAGGCAAGGGCCTGACCGGCAGGAAGCTCATTCCTGCCCTGGGGCTCAGCGCCGCGGACCAGGAACTCCTGGAGCAGGCCTTCAAAAGATTTCTAGATGACCAGGAGCCCAAAGAACTGCCGCCCCTCAAGAGCTCTCAGGGCGACAAGATCCGCTTCCTGGGCATCAAGCTTCTCCCCTCCCTCAACCCGGGCGACGCCTCCCAGGTTCTCCTGCTGGTGGAGGACATGAGCGAAGTGGAGCACTTGAGGCAGCGCCTGCACCTGTATGAGCATCTGGCCATCATGGGCAAGCTTTCCCTGTGCGTGGCCCACGAGCTCAACAATCCCCTGGACGGCATCCGGCGCTACCTTTCCCTGGCCCAGATGAAAAAGGACGACCCCCGGGAGGTGGACCGGTATCTGGGGGAAGCCATCAAGGGGCTGCACAAAATGTCCCTGACCATCCGGTCGCTCCTGTCTTCGGCCAATCCCCTGAAGGCCCCCCGAGCCACGGACAGCCTGCTCAATCTCCTGCAGGACGCCGTGAAAATTATGATGTTTCAGGCCAGCGACCAGCGGGTGCAGGTGGAGTTTCATCCTCCCGGCGAGCTGCGCCACCTCACGGTGGAAGGCGACCTCTATCATGTGTTTATCAATATCATCAAAAATGCCCTGCAGGCCATGCCCCAGGGGGGAAGGCTGGAAATTGACGGTGCAGTCAACAGCCAGCAGGTGGAAATCGCCTTTGCCGACACCGGCCCCGGCCTTACCTCCCAGGAATTGACTCAGATTTTTCAGCCCTTCTATTCCACCAAGGAAGGGGTTCAGGGGCTGGGCTTGGGCCTGCCCATCTGCCGGAAAATTCTGGAACGCTACGGCGGTCAGCTTACAGTGCAAAGTCAACCCGGGCACGGGACCACAGTGAGGATTATCCTGCCCAAATCCGGACTCGGAGGTAGCTTTGGCTCCTAAAAAGATTCTCGTGGTGGACGACGACTCTATTGTGTGTGAGTCTCTCAAGGAAATGCTCACCCTGGAAGGCTATCTGGTGGACACCGCCCTGGACGGCGCCAGCGCCTTGGATAAGGTGAAGCAGGAGCCCTTCAACCTGATCCTCTCCGATATTCAGATGCCGGGCCTAAACGGCATTGATTTGCTTAAGGAGTTGAAGGGCCTGGACTCCAATGCCTTCATCATCTTCATCACCGGCCACGGCCATATTGACGGCGCGGTGGAGGCCATCAAGTTGGGGGCTTATGACTACATCACCAAGCCCATAGACGACACCCGCCTGAAGTTCACCATCCAGCGGGCCCTGGAGCAGCAAAGTCTGCTGAAAGACTACCAGTCCCTGAAGCAGCGCCTCAAGCCCTGGGACCTCCAGGACTTCCTGAAATTCCGGGACCGCAAAATGGAGCAGCTCCTGGAGCTGGTGCACACCATCGCCGACACCCAGGCCACGGTCCTGATCACCGGCGAATCCGGCACCGGCAAGTCCCTGCTGGCCAAGTACATCCATCAGCAGTCTTCCCGGAAGCACCGGCCCTTTGTCAAAATAAGCTGCGGGGCCCTGTCCGAGACCCTGCTGGAGAGCGAGCTGTTCGGACATGTGCGGGGGGCCTTCACCGGGGCCATCCGGGACAAAAAAGGAAAATTTGAAGAAGCCCACGGCGGCACCATCTTCATTGATGACATCAATTCCGCCTCGCCCAACCTGCAGGTCAAGCTGCTGCGCGTCCTGCAGGAGAAAGTCATTGAGCGGGTAGGGGGCAACACCTTAATTCCGGTGGATGTCCGCATTATCTGCGCAACCAACACCTCCCTGCAGGAGGAGGTGGCCCGGCAGAGGTTCCGGGAGGATCTCTATTACCGGGTCAACGTGGTCTCCCTGGCCATCCCCCCTTTGCGGGAACGCCTGAGTGACATCGCCCCCCTGGCGGAGCACTTCATCAAGCAGTTCAATCTGGTGCACCGCCGCAAGGTCAAGGGGCTTTCCAAAAGCGCCCTGCAGGTGCTGCTGCGCTACCGCTGGCCCGGCAATGTCCGGGAGCTGGAAAACGTGATTGAACAGGCGGTGATTTTGAGCCCCGGGGAGTTCATCATTCCCGAATCCCTGCCGCAGTTTATCAGGGAAAGCGCAGTCTGCTCTCTGCCAACCAATACCGAGCTCACTCTGGACGATGCCCTGGGCCACGCCGAAAAGCAAATCATTCTGGAGGCCCTGGAACGCCACAAATGGAACCGGCAGTTATGCGCCCAAGCCTTGGGCATCAGCCGCACCACTCTGTTCAACAAAATGAAGCGCTTCCAGCTCATGGAGCACCGACGCAGCGGTGGCCGGAAAGGAACCAACCGAAATCTCCACCAAGCCACCGGTTGAACCCGTTTCCGGAACAGCTTCCTTTGAAGTGCCCTCCCTGGGGAAAAGCCGTTCCGGTATGAAACTTCTGGGGCCGGGAGCCGCCCAACCGGCATCCTCACCCGCAAACCCGAGGTGCATCCCCCTCCCTCGCATACCTTCCCTTTACCCCTTTTAATTCATTCATCCCGGACGCCGAAGTTGTTATAATACCGGGAAACTCTCCTCCATTTGGGGCAACGGGGAGGCTTGATGCGCTACGATTACGAAACCCTGGTCCGCTGGAATCACGACCATCTCTGGCATCCCTTTACCCAGATGCAGCACTTCCGGGAAGAGGAACTCCTCATCGTGACCCGGGGGGAGGGGGTTTATCTGTTTGACTATCAGGGCCGCCGCTACCTGGACGGGGTGTCCTCCCTGTGGTGTAACGTTCACGGGCATCGGCGCCCGGAGTTGGACCGGGCTGTCCGGGACCAACTGGAGCGCCTGGCTCACAGCACCCTCCTGGGCCTGTCCCATCCACCGGCCATCGTGCTGGCCCGCCGCCTGACAGAAATCGCCCCTGCCGGCCTCACCAAGGTGTTCTTCTCCGATAACGGCTCCACCAGCGTGGAAGCGGCCCTGAAAATCGCCTTCCAATACTGGCGGCAGCGGGAGCGGCCCGAGAAGCAGCGCTTCCTGAAGCTGGCCCAGGCCTATCACGGCGACACCCTGGGCGCGGTGTCCGTGGGAGGGATTTCCCTGTTCCATGCCATATACATTTTCCCGGGTGGAGGAGCTGGTGGCCGAACACCACCGGGAGCTGGCCGCGGTGATTCTGGAGCCCCTGATGCAGGGCGCCGCCGGCATGATCCCCCAGCCGCCGGGATATCTCCGCCGGTTAAGGAAGGTCACCCGGGACTACGACGTGCTTCTGATCGCCGACGAGGTGGCCACCGGGTTCGGGCGCACCGGCACCATGTTCGCCTGTCAGCAGGAAGGAGTAAGTCCTGACCTCTTGTGCTTGGCCAAGGGCATCACCGGCGGCTACCTGCCCCTGGCGGCCACTCTGGCCACCGATGAGATTTTCGACGCCTTTTTGGGGGAGTTTCAGGAGTTCAAGACTTTCTTTCACGGCCATACCTACTCCGGCAACCCCCTGGCCGCGGCCGCGGCCCTGGCCAGCCTGGACATCTTTGCCAAAGACAAGGTGCTGGAGAACCTGGGCCCCAAAATTGACCTGCTACGGGAGCGCCTGCGGCAGATGGCGGCCCATCCCCATGTGGGGGACATCCGGCAGCGAGGCT
>JAFDHU010000087.1 GCA_019308625.1 Deltaproteobacteria bacterium | reverse complement strand
AAGCCGCCGAAATCGGCGCTTGTCTCCCCTCCCGGCCCCGGCTCTGCGACATTGCAGGCCCAGTTGTGAGTATAGGTGGTCAGCTCCAGAAAGACTTCCAGATTGTCCCGCAGGCCGTAGGTAAATTTGACTAGCTGAGTGAAATTTACGAAATCGCCCCCGGCACTGCGGCACTTCCAATTGCGGTCAAAACTGCCATAGGTTACCGGCACCAGCCAGGTGGGCTGGATGGCAAACTCGCCCTTGGCAGCCGGGATGGCGGTGTCGGTGACCAGAGGGCCGAAGGTGGCGGGGCATTCCTCCACCGCGATTCCGGGCTCGGCGGCCGGGGCTTTCTCGGCCTTCTCCTCCAGGATGATGCCTTCGCCCCCCTCCTTACCAGCATTTACCCACTCCGCAGACAGAGCCGTCAATCCGGCCACCACTATGACGACAAGCCAGAATTTTGCCTTTTTCATCGCCATGCTCCTTTCCCGGTATTTTCAGATAAGACCAAATCAGTTTTTCAGGGCCCGGTGGGAGCCTTGTGCTTTAAATCTCGCTGCTCCGCTTCCGGGGAGACCTTATCAAAATAAGGGGCAAAAAGGTCCAGATCCAGCCTCAGCATCAGATGGCCGCAGCGGGCACACACGGCCACATGGTCATCCACCCCGCCGATGCGGAGGTCTCGTGCTTCACAAGCAATGCATTGGTAGCGATACAACGGCATGCGGTCAGCCTCCTTTCGGGTTTGAGGCCCGGGGGTTCCAGGCCGTAAAAAAAGCCACGAAGGGCGGCGGCGCTTCAGCGCCCTCCGACCTTCATGGCCTGTAAAAGTTTCTGTTGTTTTGATGTCCAAGCGGGCTTTCAGGCCCGCCGTTGTCGGCGACATAGTAAAAAGGACCGAAATCATTGTCAATCTTTTTTCATGCTTCCTTTGGCTCTTAACCGCACAAGGCCAGGCAAAGGCCGCCGCCAGAAGGTTTGTCCGGTTCACCGGCGTCTCCCGGGGGAGGGTTTAACCGCGGCCTCTTTTTGGTCCTTGGCTGATCTGCACGGACAGTTCCGGCAGAGGCCCTGACAAACGCATTTGTCTTCCAGGGGCCCGGCTTGGCCGATCCGCCAGAACAGATGGGGGTGTTCCCGGGACAGGGCCAGCTTTCTGGCGGCGATCAGGTCTTTAATACCTTCTTCCAGCAGCCCCGGGACCTCTGCGGCCATCCCCTTGACCTCCCGGAGGTCGATGACCACCACCGGGAACACCTTCAGTCCGGAGCCGGCCACCCCCAGAATTGGGTTGACATCCGCGGCCTCCATCCTGCCCTTGGGCCGTATCTGCAAATGTCCCTCCCTTACCTGCATGCATAATTTCAAGCGTTTGGTCATAAGCTTCACCTCAAGAAAGACCGCTGTTTGGAGAATTGTTTTGTTGTTAATCCCAATCAATGTTTGGTTAACCAAACTTTAAAAACAAATTTTGCCGCCGTATGCCGAATCCGGGAACAGGAGGGACAACCGCTTTGGCAACCGGGCTCGGGGGATCCGGCCACCAGGCGGGACATCCACCGCCAACAAACAAGACCCGCCCCGGCCACTATGGCCAGCACCAGGATTTTGTCCCACATGGCGCCTCCTCCTTAAAAATAACGGGTCCGGAGGCGGTACCCTCCGGGCCCCCTTCCACAACCGCGGCCCTCACAGCCGGGAGCCCACCTGATACACCAGGACCGCCAGGCCATAGGCCAAGACCGTGTTAAAGATGAGAGAGAAGGCGGCCCACTTCCAGGAGGATTCCCGGGCCATGGCCACCACCGTCACAAAGCAGGGAGCATAGAGCAGCACAAAGATGATCAGGGCCAGGATCGCCGGGGTGGTCCAGTGAGGATCGGCGGCAATCCGGGCCGCCAGACCACCGGCCTCTTCCGGGTCCACCTCGCCCAGGGAATAGGCGGTGCCCAGGGTGGCGACGATGACCTCCTTGGCCGCAAATCCGCCGATCAGGGCGATATTGGTTTGCCAGTTGAAGCCGGCCCAGCTCATCACCGGGGCAATGGCCTGACCGAGGCGTCCGGCCAGGGAATGCCGCAGAGCCGCTTCGCCTTGCCGGGCGTCAATGGCGGCCAGTTTTTCCCGAAGCAGCTTCTCTTTTTCGGCTTCAGATAAACCGAACCGGGCCGCGGTTTCCGCTACCGCCTGTGCCGTGACCTGTTTCTCCTGTTGGAATTGCGCCACCTGGCCGGCCGGGAGTTGCGGAAAGGTCATGGCGGCCCACAGCAAAATGGCTATGGCCAGGATGACGGTGCCGGCCTTCTTGATATATTGCCAGGTGCGCTCCCAGGTGTGGGTTAGAACACCCCGCAGGGTGGGCAGCCGATAGGGGGGCAGTTCCATGACAAAGGGAGTGGGCGCCCCCCGGATCACCGTCCAGCGCAGCAGCCGGGAGACCAGCAGGGCCGCGGCCCAGGCCCCCAGGGTGATCCAGAACATCACCAGGGCCTGGTTCTGCTTAAAAAAGGCCCCCACCAATAGGATGAACACTGGAATCTTGGCACCGCACACCTGGAAGGGGGCGGTGATAATGGTGGCCAGCCGTTCCCGGGGGCTCCTCAGGGTCCGGGCCGCCATCACCCCCGGCACCGCACAGCCCCCAGGCAGACCCCCGGAGATGATAAAGGGCATGACCGAGGCGCCATGCAGGCCGAAGAGGCGAAACACCCGATCCAGCATATAAGCCACCCGGGCCATGTATCCCAGGTCTTCCAGAAAAGTGACCAGCAGAAACATGATCAAAATCAGGGGCACAAAGCCCATGACACTGCCCACCCCGTCAATAATGCCGGACACCACCAGGGACCGCAGCAAGCCCTCCGGAAGGATTCTGGTGAAGGTGTCCCCCAGCCAGCCGAAAAAAGCCTCCAGCCATCCCATGGGATATTCTCCCAGGGTAAAAGTGAGTTGGAAGATGCCATAGAGGATCCCGAACATGATGAGGGGTCCCAGCACCTTGTGGGTTAAGACCTTGTCGAGCTGGTCCGACTGGTCGAAGCTCGGCCGGGCCTCCACCACCATCACGCCTTGTTTGAGGATGGAGTTGATGTAGCCGTAGCGGTAGTCGGTGATAATAGCCTCCGGATAGGTGTGAAAGTGTTTTTCACACAGTTCCGCCGCCTTGGCGGCCATCTGCTCCAGTTCCTCTGAAAGGGAACCGACCCGGCGGCCGTCCTCCAGGATTTTTTCATCCCCTTCCAGATACTTGAGGGCGATCCACCGGGCCGGATAGCGGTCGGTAAGGAAGCCCGCTGCCTCGATGCGGGCCGTCATCTGGCCCAGAACCCGGTCGATATGGGGCCCGTAGGAGATTTCCAGGGGTTTCCAACCCGATCCGGCTTGCCGGGCCTGGTCCACCGCGGCCTGCATCAACTGGTCTTTGCCCCGGCCTTGGCGGGCCACGGTTTCCACCACCGGCACCTGCAGCAACTGGGACAACCGGGCGGTGTTGATCCGGATGCCTTTCTTTTTCACTTCATCCATCATGTTCAGGGCCAGCACCAGGGGCACCCCCAGTTCCAGGAACTGCACCGCCAAGTACAGACTGCGCTCCAAGGCGGTAGCATCCACGATGTGGACCACCACGTCCGGCCGCTCCTCCACCAGGACCTGGCGGGCCACCAGCTCTTCCAGGGAATAGGCGGTGAGGGAGTAGGTACCCGGTAGATCGATGATCTGCACTTCCAGACCATTGTTTCGATATGAACCTTCTTTGCGCTCCACCGTAATGCCCGGATAATTGCCCACCCGCTGCCGGGAGCCGGTAAGGGCGTTGAACATGGTGGTTTTGCCGGAATTGGGGTTGCCGGCCAGCGCTGCTGTGATATTCGCCGCCACGATTATTCCTCCGTCTCCACCGTGATGTAATCTGCTTCGTTGTTCCTTAAGGTCATGGTAAAACCTTTCAGGCGCAGGGACACCGGATCCTTCAGAGGGGCCCGCCCCACGATGACAATCTCGGTACCAGGCACCAAGCCCATGTCCCGGATTCTGCGCCCCAACTCCCGGGTGGCAGTGACCACCTTGATGACTGCCTTCTCATTGACCCGCATTTGCCGCATGGACTTCATCATGGCCTGGCTCCTTCCTTCCCCGGCTGGGTCGCCCCGGATACAGCCACCAGGGCACGGCTCCGGCTTTTCTGGCCGCCGGGGGCCGGGGAAATTGTTTGATAAATAGTTTAATGTTTGGCTAATAAAACATTTTGTTCAAAAAAAATTCCACCGCCGGACCTTGCCTTTAAGGCAATTCCACGGTCACCGCCTCTGCCTCTGGCCGCGCCAAGGAATAATGATACCCCAGGAACTTCACTGATACGGGTTCGCCGTAAGGTCCCAGACTTTCCATTTCCACGATGGTTCCCGGCTTAAGGCCCAATTCCCAAACCACGCGCCCGGGCTCCCTGGTGGTGTCCACCGTCACAATGATGCCTTTGTGCCCGGGGGGGAGCTCCGGCAGAGGCAAAGTCCGGGGGCCTTCCGGAGGGTGCTTTTCCTCCCAATCCTCCAGGCATCGGGAAATGCACTCTTCGCAGGCCCGACTTTTTGAGGCACCCTGGCAGAAATGCTGGAATTCCTGGAGCCATTGGCGCCCGCCTCGGGGGCAGATTTCCAGAAATTCCCCGAACTGCAGGAGCCGGTCCACCACCACCGGAGGAATGAAGTGCTCCATCTGGCAGGCGGCTTTTTCGGCGGTTTCTTCATCAATATGCAAGATCTTGACAAAAAAGCCCTTCAAGGCGGCATGGCGGCGGACCACATCCCGGGCCAGGGCGGTGCCGGCCGGGGTGAGGGTGATCAGCCCGTAAGGAGTGTAATTGATGAGGCCGCGGGCCGACAGGGTTCTGAGGGCGCCGCTCACCGTAGACTTGTGCAATTGCAGACGGCTGGCAATATCCTTGACCCGAGCTACCTGGTGTTTGCGCTGCCTCCAGGTAGTCTTCCATGCTGGCGCTTAAGCTGGTTTTCACCGGTTCTACCCAAATAAGTTTGTAAAAACAAACAATATATGATTCCCAAAATATCTGTCAAGATTTTTTTAAACCGCGGCCCAGAGGCCAAGAATAGGTTGTAGGCTGCTGAAAGGCCCGGATCGCCGGAGAGACTCGGCCAAAAGTTATTTGGAGAGCCTTGATGCAGGGCTGACGCCAAGGCGCTTCCATCACGGCTGCCAAAACCGCTCAACACCAAGTCTCAAATCAGCCCAAAAACCTTTTACAAATCCAAGAAAATTTTTAATATTTTAAAATGACGCCGGTGTCAGGGGCAGGGGGGAGCAGGCCGTAATTAAGCTTGGCGTGCTTCTGCCCCACACACGGCCGCCGGCAGACTTGCTGCGGCCCGGACGGATTTAAGCACACAAGGAGAGGGAGTGATGGCTTATACCAATGTGTTAGTGGAGAAAAGGGATCACATCGGCATTATCACCTTAAACCGTCCCCAGGCAATGAACACCTTCAACGTCCCCTTTGCCCGGGAGCTTAACGATGCCCTGTGGGAGATGGAGAGGGATCCGGAGGTGCGGGTGGTGGTGATTGCGGCCAACGGCAAACATTTTTCCACAGGCATTGCCCTGGATGAATTCAAAAACAAAACCCCCAAGGAATACCGGGAATTCATCCGCTTGATGGATGAACACAATCACACTATTGCCCGGATGAAGAAGCCGGTGATTGCCTCAGTCAAGGGCTACGCCCTGGCCAACGGCGCCGGCTTGTCTTTTGCCTGCGACCTCACGGTGGCGGCGGAGGATGCCAGGTTCGGCACCACGGCCATCAATGTAGGGCTCATCTGTCTGGGGCCGGCCGTCCCCTTGGTGCGCAATGTGGGTCGCAAAAAGGCCCTGGAGATGGTGCTTACCGGACAGATGATCTCGGCTGCCGAAGCCCAGCGTCTGGGGCTGGTCAACCGGGTGGTGCCCCCCGAGCAGTTGGAGGAAGCCACCCTGGAGCTGGCCCACCAACTGGCAGAAAAAAGCCCCCAGGCCTTGCAGATAGGCAAGGCCGGCATCTACGCCATGCAGGATGTCCCCTATCACCAGGCCCTGGATATGCTGAGCGATATGTTCGCCGCCCTGTGCTGCACAGAGGATGCAGAGGAAGGTGTCCGGGCCTTTCTGGAAAAGCGAAAGCCGGTCTGGCGGGGGCGCTGAGGCTGCACCGAGCCGGGAGCGGGTCAGTAAAGGCAGTCGGGTGATCAGGCATGAGCCTGAAAGAGGTGATGAAAAGCCATGGGTTTGATCTCTCGGCGCCTGGCCCGGCAGGCGACGCGCGCTTGGGCAGTCAAAGCGGGGGAGAGG
The DNA here is from genome assembly GCA_019308625.1 of Deltaproteobacteria bacterium. Lineage (GTDB taxonomy): Bacteria > Desulfobacterota > Desulfobaccia > Desulfobaccales > 0-14-0-80-60-11 > DTHB01. Next base: position 4,987 of record JAFDHU010000087.1, on the reverse strand, counting down.
AGGCCACCGGGCACGGGCAAGGGGCGGGTCTTGAGGGAGCGGCAGGCTCGTAGGCCGCTAAACCCGGGGGGCGGCCGGTCGGGGTGCTGGTCCCCGGCGTCTGCCCGCCCCGAGCTTGCCCCGGGCAAAGCCTCTGGGGTGGTTCCTTTGGGCTGAAGCTGCTCAGGGCCACTTGCTGGTGAACTTGTATTTGCTGATGACCACCCCGTCTTTGTTAAAGCGAAAGGAAAAAGTGTGGTACTGGTGGACGAATTCGCTGCTGGCGTCGGCATCGTAGGTCCACTGTTCGGAGCCGTCCCGAAAAGGCTGGACAAACTTGGGTTCGCCATACATCCCCAGTACATCCCGCTTGGTGGAGATGCCCTCCTGAACCCGGTCATAACTGGCCAAATACGGGTTCTTTCCGGCGCAGCCGGCTACCAGCAGTCCCAGCCAAACCAGGGTCAAATACACAGTGAGAGCTTTTCTGAGCAGCATTAAACCGGTCTCCTTGTCCCGCCCCGAGGACAACTACAGCTTGAACATGGTGCCCCAAAAGTCGGCGGCCAGCCGGTGGGCCTCCTCCAGCTTCTCCTGAAGGGAGAGGTCCCGGTATTGAGGGTCAAAGTTGATATAATGTTGATAACAGTATTTCAGAAATTCCACTTTCTGTGGGTTGGTCATCATATCCGGATGCTTCCGGAAGAAATCCTGCAGGGCCCGGTGAAAAGCTTCTGAAAACAGGTTGTCTTTTTCCACCCCCTCCAGGTTGGTATAGTTGGCCCTGAGAAAGGTGCTGTCAGAGTCTTTATGACTGGACAAATCTTTACTCCTTTCCGAAACGGCGGGACAAAGAGGGGCAGGTATTGGTGGAGGAAGCTTCACAGGCAAAGCCCGGAGTTCAGCAGCCGGCCCTTGGGCAGAGGGCAGATTCGGTCTGGAAACGGCCGGCCCGCGGCGACATGCTGCGGACAACCTGGCCGCCTCCCTCCGGCCATGCCCCGGAATCTCGTACCCTACCTTCCTGGTGCTCCTCAATTTCCCCTGGTTACCCTATTCTTATAGACACAGAATGCCCCGGTTGCAATGGGTAGAAGTTACTATTTTTAAAAAATTACTACTTCTGGCTGTTGCGGGGGATTAGACAGGAGGGGAGTCAAAAGTCTCGTTTAACCCGGTTCTGAATAAGTCCACGGCCACATGGCCTTTCCGGGCCTGGAAAATCCGTTCCCCAGGCCTAGGGTTCCACAATGACCGGCGTCCCTATTTCCACCAGGTCGTACATGACCTTGATGTCCCGGTTGCGCATGCGCACGCAGCCGTGGGACACGGCCTGTCCCAGCAGGTGGACGCCGGGGGTGCCGTGGAAGCCGATGGTCTGGCGGCCGTTGCTCCAGAACCCGATCCAGCGCTCCCCCAGGGGGCTGCGAGGTCCGGGTGGGCTGATTCTGCCGCTCCAGGGGCTCTTCCAGCGGGGATGGCGCACCTTATGGATGACCCGGAACCGGCCGGTGGGAGTCTCCCAGCCCTTCTTCCCCACGGCCACCGGGTAGGAGGCCAACACCCGCTCGCCCTCATAGATATAAACCCGGCGTTCCCCCAATTTCAACAGTATCCGGCGGTTGCAGACCGAACGGGAGAGCCCGGACCTGTACGAGTTGGAGTGCTGGTGCAGGCCGGTTTTCGCCGGTGCGCCGCTCTCCTGTCTCCTCCCAGCCGCGGGCTGGGCCGCGGCGGCATAAAAAGGGCAGGGCGGCAGCAGGAGGGCGACCCAGCCGCAGGCCAAAAGCAAGGCCCGGAGCAATGGTGGCATTAAGGTCTTCATGCCGGGAAAGATTATGCCTCAAGCGCCGGTTCCTGTCCATAGCAGAGGTGAGGGCGGTGCGGACGGGGCCAAAAAAATCCTGAGGCAGGGCCTAGGCCTTTACTCGGGCGGTTTTAACCGCACCGGAAGAAGGTATAATGAGGCCGCGGCGAAATACTTTTGGGGGAGGGCAGGGGTCGCGGACCCCTGCCCTCCCCCAAGCCCCCACCCAACCCCTTAAGGGTTTGGGGAAGAGCCGTTGGCTGCAGCTTATCATCCCGGGTCAAGGGTGGCTGTCCGACATGCCCAAGCAGAGCGCCGGTCTGTTGCTGTACCGCTGGCGGGAAGGGCGCCTGGAGGTCTTCCTGGTGCACCCGGGAGGGCCGTTCTGGAGAAGGAAGGAGGCCGGGGCTTGGTCTATCCCCAAGGGTGAGTTAAGCCCCGGCGAGGACCCCCTGGCCGCAGCCCGCCGGGAATTTGCCGAAGAGACGGGTTTTTCGGTCCAAGGGGAGTTTGTGCCTCTGGCCCCGGTGACCCAGGCCGGAGGCAAGGTGGTGCATGCCTGGGCCGTAGAGGGGGAGCTGGACCCGGAAAAGATAAAAAGCAACACCTTTATCCTGGAGTGGCCCCCCGGCTCCGGCCGGGAGCAGGAATTCCCCGAAGTGGACCGGGTCGCCTGGTTCGGCCTGGAGGAGGCCCGGGACAAAATCAACCCGGCCCAGAGGCGGCTGCTGGAAGAGCTGGCCGGGAAGCTGGGGGATAAGGGCAGATAAAAAAATGATGCCGGAGAGCCTATGCGCATCGCCATTTTGACCAACGAATATCCCCCGCACATTTACGGGGGCGCGGGGGCGCACGTCAGCCATCTGGTCCGGGAGCTGGCGGCCCTGGACCAAGGCCGGCATGAGCTCATCATCCTGTGCTTCGGAGAACAGCGGGAAAAGAGCGGCAACCTGGAGGTGGAGGGCATCCGGGCCGATTTTTCTTTCCTGGTCAAGAACCCCCGGCACCGGAAGCTCCTGGACACTCTTTTCCGGAACGTGCTTATGACCGGCAGACTGGAGGGAGTGGATATTATTCACTGCCATACCTGGTACACCCACCTGGCCGGCTGCCTCTTAAAGCAGCTTTTGGGCCGGCCGCTGGTACTCACCACCCACTCCCTGGAGCCGCAGCGTCCCTGGAAGGCGGAGCAGTTGGGCTCGGGCTATCGGGTGAGCACCTGGCTGGAGCGCACCGCCTACCGGAACGCTGACGGGGTGATTGCGGTGTCCCGGGCCATGCACAGGGACGTGCAGGAAATCTACGGGGTGCCTCCGGAGAAGGTGCGGGTGATTCCCAACGGGGTGGATGCCCGTCTATTTCGGCCCATCAGGAACCCAGAGGTCCTGGCCAAGTACGGCATCAGTCACGATAAGCCCTACCTCCTGTTTGTGGGGCGGATCAGCCATCAGAAGGGAATCACCCACCTGCTTCAAGCCCTGGAGCTGGTGGCCCCGGAGGTGCAGGCGGTGCTCTGCGCCGCGGACCCGGACACCCCGGAGATCAGACAGGAGGTGGAGCAGAAGGTGGCGGCCCTGCGGCGCCAGGGCCGGAGCATCGTGTGGCTGGACCGCTTTCTGCCCCCGGAGGAGCTTATCCCCCTATACAGCCAGGCGGCCCTGTTTGTGTGCCCCTCCATTTATGAGCCCTTCGGCATCATCAATCTGGAGGCCATGGCCTGCGGCACCCCGGTGGTGGCCAGCGCGGTGGGGGGCATCAGGGAAGTGGTGGTGCATGAGGAAACGGGCTTGCTGGTGCCGGTGGAATGGGAGTGCCCGGCCGAGCATGTGCCCCAGGTGGCGGCCCGCTTCGCCCGGGACTTGGCCGGGGCCGTCAACCGCCTGCTGGCCGACCCGGAGAGGCGGGCGGTCATGGGCCGGAAGGCCCGGGAACGGGCGGAGAGTCGGTTCAGTTGGACCAGCGTGGCCCGCCGGACCCTGGAATATTACCAGGAGCTGGCCGGCCGCGGGGCGGGGATGGAATGAAGCCGCGGCAAGATTCGCCCCTGGCCGGGATTGCCCGGTTTCTCTGGCCTTTTAATTTTGGCCCCCCTTATTCCTCCGGCTTGAAGAACACGATGCCCAGGGGCGGCAGGGTGAGGTTCAGGGAGTAGAAGCGCCCGTGGCAGGGGATGGGCGAGGCCTCCAGCCCCCCCAGGTTGCCCTGGCCGCTCCCCCAATACAGGGTGGAGTCGCTGTTTAAGACCTCCTTCCAGAAGCCGCCCCGGGGCACCCCCACCCGGTAATTGAGGCGCACCACCGGCGTGAAGTTGGCCACAATAAGCAGCAGGTCGCCGGGCTCCTTTCCCTTCCTCAGGAAACTGATGACGCTGTTATCTATGTCGCTGCAGTCCACCCATTCAAACCCGGCCGGGGAGAAATCCTGCTGGTGCAGGGCCGGCTCCCGGCGGTAGAGGCGATTTAAGTCCTCCACCCAGTGCTGCAGGCCGGCGTGGGGGTCAAACTGCAGGAGATGCCAGTCCAGGCTCTTCTCGTGGTACCACTCATCCCACTGGCCGAACTCGCCGCCCATAAAGAGGAGCTTTTTGCCCGGCTGGGCGTACATGTAGCCGAACAGCAGGCGCAGGTTGGCGAACTTCTGCCAGTCGTCCCCGGGCATCTTGCGCAACAGCGAGCCCTTGCCGTGCACCACCTCATCATGGGACAGGGGCAGCACGAAGTTCTCCTGCCAGGCATACAGCATCCGGAAGGTGAGCAGATTGTGGTTGTATTTGCGGAAGATGGGGTCCACGGACATGTATTTCAAGGTGTCGTGCATCCAGCCCATGTCCCATTTCATCCCGAACCCCAGGCCGCCCAGATAGACGGGCCGCGACACCATGGCGATGGTCTGGATGTCGGGATAGTTCCGGTACACCTCTTCGTTGAGTTTGCGCAGGAAGTAGATGGCCTCCAGGTTCTCATTGCCCCCGAAAGGATTGGGGACCCACTCCCCTTCCTGGCGGGAGTAGTCCAGGTACAGCATGGAGGCCACCGCGTCCAGCCTGAGGCCGTCAATGTGGTATTTGTCCAGCCAGTAGAGGGCGCTGGAAATCAGGAAGTTGCGCACCTCGTTGCGGCCGTAGTTGAAGATGAAGCTGTCCCAGTCAGGATGCCGGCCCTTGCGGGGGTCGGCGTGTTCAAAGAGATGGGTGCCGTCAAA
>JAFDHU010000086.1 GCA_019308625.1 Deltaproteobacteria bacterium | reverse complement strand
CCAGATTAAGTGGGAGTGGGCAATATCGGCTCCGAAACCCGGGCCAAATATGGTATTGTAGGCGCGGCCGTGAATGTCACCCATCGTATTCAGGCCGAGGCTTATGGCGGGGAGGTAATCATGTCCGAGGCGGCTTACCGGCTTCTGTCTGACCTGCCGGTCAAGAGGTCCTTTGTGGCCCATCTCAAGGGGGTGCACGAACCCCTGACCCTGCAGGTGATTGACCGGCCGGCAGCCGCGCCACAGGCGGCCGGTTAGGATTTTTTCAGGGCTGTGTCCTCCCGCCAAGCACTGAAAACAGAAAGCAGAAGAGGCCCAACCATAGCTTGCCATGATCGGGGTGTTTGACTCTGGCTTCGGGGGTCTGGTGGTTCTGCGGGAGTTCCTGCAGGTGCTGCCGCAATACGATTATCTTTATCTGGGGGACAACGCTCGCATCCCCTACGGCACCCGCTCCGACCGGGTGGTCTACCGCTTCACCGAACAAGCGGTGGACTATCTTTTTCGCCAGGGCTGCCAGCTCATCATCGTGGCCTGCCATACGGCTTCGGCCAAGGCCCTGCGCACCATCCAGCAGGTGTACCTGCCGGCCCATTACCCGGAGCGCCGGGTCCTGGGGGTGGTGATTCCCACCGTGGAGGAGGCCTTAAGCCGCTCCCGGCGCCGCTGTGTGGGGGTTATCGCCACTGAGGGCACGGTGGCCTCTTGCTCCTTTGAGCTGGAGCTCCGCAAACTGGACCCCGGGGTGCGGGTGGTGCAGCAAGCCTGCCCGCTGCTGGTCCCCCTGATTGAGTCCGGGGAGCAGGAGTGGGAGGGCACGGACATGATCCTCCGGCGCTATCTGTTGCCTCTCAAGGACGCCGGGGTGGACACCCTGATCCTGGGCTGCACCCATTACTCCATCCTGAAAGATAAAATCGCCGCCATCATGGGGGACGGCATCACCCTGGTGTGCTCCGGCCACCCGCCGGTTTCTCACCACCGACCTCACCCCCCGCTTCCAGATGCTGGCCAGCCTGTTCATGGGCCGGACGGTGGATTCCCAGGTAGTGGAACTTTAGGATTCCTCCAGGTCGGATAAGAAAACCGGGGCTTGCCCCGGTGGCTGCCCAAGCTGAAGCAGTGAGGAGGGAGTTTGATGGGAAGCGGCGGCTTTTCCGGCCCCGCCTGCCAACCTTCATTGCGGCTGCTGCTTCAGCCACCTGACGTCGGCCAGGACTACCGAGGTCTCCACCTGCCTCTCCGGAATTTTCCAGTATTTCCTGAGCAGCCGGTCTTTCTCCGCCGGCAGCACCAGGCGGAAGCCGTGTTTCTCATAGAATCTGATGGCCCAATGGGCGGCGGCCCAGGTGCCCACCAGCAGGGGCCTGGCCTCAGCCCTCCGGAGATGCTGAAGCAGGCGGGCGCCGATCCCCCGGCGCTGATAGGCCGGCAGCACATAGGCATGCCGGATGAGCACCACTTCACCTTTGTCCTGGCGGCCCATCACGCCCACCAGCCTGCCGTCCCGTTCGCAACCCCAGAACTCCACCCCGGCCGCCAGCTCGCCAGCCAGTTCCTCTTCAGACATGTAAGGTTCGTGCCAGCAATCCGGGGGGATTACGCCCTGGTAGGCCCGGGCGGCCTCGTTGATAATCTGCCGCATGATTTCCAGCTCATCAGACCTGACCCGGCGTATCATCGCAGTTTCCTCACCAATCTGCTGATTTCCTGGGAAAGGCGATATCCTTGTTAAATCTTCAGCTTTACAGGACTAGGTGGCACAGGCTTCCCCAAAGGGAATTCTGGTTTTGTTTTCAATAAATCTCCCGGCTTCTGTCCCCGCAGCGGCCACTATTTGATGACTTCAATTTGTCAGGAAGCCAGGGGGTGGTGGGGGTGCGAGTCCTCTGGCAGCCGGCGGCCGCAGGAGGGGCAGAACACAAAACCCGGCTCCAGTTTCTGGCCGCACTGGGGGCAGAAGGAATAAGAGGGCGATTCTCGGAGAGGATTGGCCGGTTTGAAGCTGTGGTAAGCCTGCTGGAAATGTTGGGAGACCTCCTCGGAAGTTTGCCGCAATTTGGCCACCCACCGCCCCATTTTTTCGGCAAACTCCGGCAGTTTCTCCGGCCCGAACAGGATCAGAGCCAGCACCAGCAGGACTAACAGTTCCTCAAAAGAGATGCCGAACACGGCTCCCCCGGCAGCTTCAGGTCTTCAGGCGATGTCCGCAGTGGGGGCAGAAGGCGAAGTCGCCGCTGATTTCCTTCTGGCAGGCGGGGCAGGTGGAGGCCTGGGCTGCCCCCGAGGCGTCGGCACTGCTCTGGGCCTCCTGCTGGGTGAGGCTTTCCGGCTCCTCATGGGCCTTTTTGAAGCTTTTGATGGCCTTGCCGATGCTTTCCCCCAACTCCGGCAGACGCTTAGGTCCGAAGAGAATCAGGACAATCAACAAAATAATGAGGATCGGTCCCCAACTGTACCCGAACATTGGAAGCCTCTTGGTTGCAGCAGAATTTCTGATACTATATCAAAAATATAACCAAAAAGCATGCCTGCAAAAATTAACGGGTGAACTCATGAAGGACTGGAACCTGGTCCTTACCAGCCAGATGGGGCAGGAGCGCCGCCTGCTGCAGGAATTGGGGGATTTGGGGGAATTTCGCCCCAGCGGCTTCCGGGAGGTAGCCATCGGCAAGGTAGCCGACCCGGCCGCCTTTCTGGAAGCTCTCCGGCGCCGCTGGGAGGAGCAGCCCTTTCTGCCCCGAATGCTCAGCAGCGTCACCCCCATCCAGGTGCTCTTTCCCTTCACCCTGGATAATCTTCTGGACCGGCTGAAACAGGAAGCCCGGAAGTTTTTGCCGGAAATCGCCGGCAAGGCCTTCTACGTGCGAGTCAAGCGCCGGGGGTACAAGGGGGAGATTTCCAGCCAGGCGGTGGAACAGGACCTGGACCGCTTCCTGCTGGACGAACTGGCCGCCGAAGGCCGCGAGGCCCGCATTGACTTTCACGCCCCGGAAGTCATTTTGTTTGTGGAAATTCTCCATAACCAGGCGGGCCTCACCCTTATCACCCGGGACATGAAGGAAAGATATCCTTTTATCAAAGTGAAGTAGCCCTTACAGGAAGGCGCAGTTCGGCATGGCTGTCGCGGATGCCGGGTTGCGTGGCCTGCCTGCGCCGCGGGGGCGGGCCAACCCGCCATCCGGAGCACCGTTTTCATGAACCTACATCCTTCTTTGTTTGCGCCGGAGCAGCCCCTGGCTGCCCGGATGCGGCCCCGCACTCTGGAGGAATTTGTAGGCCAGGGGCACCTGGTGGCTCCCGGCCGCCTGCTGTGGCGGGCCCTGAAGGCCGGGCGGCTGTTTTCCTCCATGATTTTCTGGGGGCCGCCCGGCTCCGGCAAGACCACACTGGCCCGGCTCCTGGCCGTGGAGCTGGACTGCGAGTTCTTCAGCCTGAGCGCGGTGATGAGCGGCGTGGCTGATGTGCGCCGGCTGGTGGAGGAGGCCCGGCGCCTCCAGGGCCGGGGACGCCGCACCGTAGTGCTCATTGATGAAATTCACCGCTTCAACAAGGCCCAACAGGACGCCCTGCTGCCCCACGTGGAGGAGGGCCTTATTACCCTGGTGGGCGCCACCACGGAGAATCCCTATTTTGAGATCATCGGACCGCTGTTGTCCCGGGCCAGGATTTTCCTGTTTGAGCCCTTGAGCCATGCGGAGCTCCTCACCATCCTGAGGCGGGCTCTGGCAGACCGGGAGCGGGGGTTGGGCACTTACCCCGTGGAAATCACCCAGGAGGCGCTGGATTATGTGGCCCGCATGTCGGGGGGCGACGCCCGCCGGGCCCTGAACACCCTGGAGCTGGCGGTGTTAAGCACCCCGCGAGATGCCTCCGGGACCATCCCGGTGGACCTGGCGGTGGTGCAGGAGTGCCTGCCCCGCCGGGACCTGGCCTACGGCAAAGGCGGCGACGCCCACTATGACACCATCTCGGCCTTTATCAAAAGCATCCGGGGCTCGGATGTGGACGCAGCCCTGTACTGGCTGGCCCGCCTGATACAGGCGGGGGAGGACCCTCGCTTCATCATGCGGCGCTTGCTGATTCTGGCCTCCGAAGATGTGGGCTTGGCCGACCCCCGGGCCTTGGAGCAGACTGCGGCCGCGGCCCGGGCCCTGGAATGGGTCGGGTTGCCGGAAGCGGAGTATCACCTGGCCCAGGCCACCATGTATCTGGCCTTGGCTCCCAAGAGCCATTCCACCCGGGCCTATTTCCGGGCCAAGGTCTGCCTGGAGGAAAGGGGCCTCACCGGGGTGCCTGCCCATTTGCAGGACCCCTCCCGGGATGGCGCCGCCCTGGGGCACGGCCGGGGCTATGTGTATCCCCACGATTTTCCCGGCCATTGGGTGGAGCAGGAATACCTGCCCGGGGAGCTTAGGGGAGAGAAATTCTATGAGCCCGGGGAGGAAGGGGAAGAGAAGGAGCTGGCCGCGGCCTGGCGGCGCCGCCGGGGGGAAAGTCACGAAAAATAGGCCGCAATCACTGGCCGACCTGTGGAGCAGGGACTTGATGACACAGAATTTGAGGGCAATGGGGTCCGGGCGCAGGTCGGCGCAACTTTGGCTGGACAAACCTTGACCGAAGCATTATATTGAGGGAGGCGGAGGTCCAGAGACCCGGGGGGAGCGCCGAAAGGAGGGAGGTGCTCCTGCATGCGACGCATCCTGTTTGTGGACGGCGAACCGCACATACGGTGGCTCTGCCGCGAGGAGCTCCAGGACGAAGGCTATGAAGTCCTGGTGGCCGGTTCGGGAGGGGATGTGGTTCGGATGGTGGACACCTACAACCCCGATGTGGTCATCCTGGAAGTCGTCCTTCCAGACATGTCGGGCCTGGAAACCGGCAGAATGGTTAAAGGCACCAGCAAACGTACCAGACTAATCTATTATTCCCATTGCCAGCCGCCGCCGGATCCGGCGGAGTGGGGCGCCGACGCCTACGTGCAGAAATCCTCGGACCTGGCGGACCTGAAGGAAACCTTGCGCAGCCTGCTACGCAATCATCTGTAAGGAGGGCGGCAATGGCCCTGATGGAAATCAGCATCATTCCCTTGGGCTTGGGCCAAGTGAGCGTGGGGGAATACATTGCCCAGGTGGAGGAATATCTGCGCCGCAACAACATCCCCCATCAGCTCACGGATATGGGCACGGTACTGTCAGGCACCCCGGCGGAACTGTTCAAGGTGGCCCAGGACCTGCATGAATTGCCCTTCGCCCGGGGGGTGCAGCGGGTGGTCACCCACATCGCCATTGATGACCGCCGTGACAAGGAAGTAGGATTGGGAAACAAAACCCGTTCAGTGGAGGCGCGTTTAAAATAACACAATGCCCAACCAGAACAAGGATTATTACCGCATTTTGGGGGTGGCCCGGGATGCCACCCCCGATGAAATTAAAAAGGCTTACCGCCGGCTCGCCCTCAAGTATCATCCCGACCGCAATCCCGGGAGCAAAGAAGCGGAGGAGAAGTTCAAAGAGGCTGCCGAGGCCTATGAGGTCCTGCACGATCCGGAGAAGCGCCGGCTCTATGACCTGTACGGCCATGAAGGCGTCTCCTCCACCGGGTTCACGGGCTTCCACGACTTCACCGATATCTTTCGCACCTTCAGCGATATTTTTGAGGACCTGTTCGGCTTCGGTGGCTTCGGCACCGCCCGGGAGACTCGGGTGCAGGCGGGCAGCGACCTGCGTTATGACTTGGTGCTGGACTTTCTGGACGCCACTCTGGGCACCGAGGTCACCATTGAAGTTCCTCGCCTGATTAACTGCCGCACCTGCGGCGGCACCGGGGCCAAGCCCGGGGCCCGGAAGATTCGCTGTCCGCAGTGCGGCGGCCGGGGGGTGGTCACCCGCACCCACGGCATCTTCCAGATTACCACCACTTGTTCCCGCTGCGGCGGCCTGCGGGAATTTATCTCGGAGTCCTGCCCTACCTGCCAGGGCCAGGGTCAGGTGCGGGAAAAAAAGAAACTCAAGGTAAAAATCCCTCCGGGCATGGAGAGCGGCACCCACCTGATTATGGCCGGGGAGGGCAACGAAGGCCGCTTCGGCGGTCCGCCGGGGGACCTGTATATCATCCTGCAGGTCCGGCCCCATGAGTTGTTTCGCCGGGAAGGGTTTGACTTGCGCCTGGAGGTGCCCATTTCCTTTGTGCAGGCGGCGCTGGGAACCCGCCTCACTATCCCCACCTTAACCGGCTCTCAGGAAATCACCATCCCTCCGGGCACCCAGCCGGGCGAAATCATCCGCCTCAAAAACGAGGGCGTGCCCTATCCCAAAGGCTCCCGCCGGGGGGATTTGCTGGTGCAGGTGAAGGTGACCATTCCCACCCGGCTCACCCCCCGTCAGGAGGAGCTGCTCAGAGAGCTGGCCAAAGAGGAGTCCAATAGCCAGAAACCGAATCTGACCGCGGCCCCCTCCGACCCCCCGGGGGAGGAAGGCCTGCTGAAAAAACTTTGGAAAACCGTAACCCACTGGCACAGCGATTAGCACACCCCCTGGGCCTCCCGCCACAGCTCCAGCCCAACCGCTTTTCCGGCCACCCGGAAGCCGGTGCCTGCCATTATTTCCCGGGTAGCCTTGCTCAAGTCCGCGACGGTGCCTACAGTAAAATAAAAGGGGCTTGGCTGAGCCGCTACTAATTCCTTGACATTCATAGTGACAGCCAGTTAATTATAAATTTCACAAGGAGTCTTGGGCTCAGAAAGTGAGAAGAGCTTTTGACCTTTGATTTAAACATTCTTATCGGCGGTGCCGCGGGCCAGGGCGTCCATTCCATTAGCCTGCCTCTGGGTAAAGCGCTGGTGCGCCACGGCGCCCAGGTCTTCACTGTCCAGGATTACCAATCCCGCGTTCGGGGAGGGCATCTGTTCAACGTCCTCCGGGTATCGAACCGGCCCCGGTTTTCCCCCCGGGAGGGCGTGGACATTCTGGTGGCTCTCAACCAGGAAACCGTGAACCTGCACCGGCAGGAGGTCTCTCCGGAGGGCATCGTCATCTATGATGCCTCCCGGGTGAAGGAGCCGCCCCAGGGCCTCAGGTCTCTGGCTCTCTCCCATGAGAGTCTGGTGCCCGGCACCCGGGCCGGGGAGATGGCCGTCAATGCCGGGGCCTGCGGCGCGGTGCTGGGGCTTCTGCAGGTGCCGGTGGAAGGCCTGGTGGCTCTCCTGGAGCAGACCTTCGCCGCCAAGGGGGCCGAGGTGGTGGACTGGAACCGGCGGGCCGCCCAAAGCGGCCATGACCTGGGCCGGACCCAAAGCTTTGCCGTCTCCCTGGCGGAGCTGGCCCCGCCGCCGGAGCCCCGCCTGTTGCTCAGCGGCCACGAAGCCCTGGCCCTGGGGGCTCTGGTGGCCGGCCTCAACTTCATCTCCGGCTACCCCATGACGCCCTGGACCAGCCTGTTCAACGCCATCAGCCAGCGGGCTCTTAAGTGGGGAGTGGTGGTGGAGCAGGCGGAAGACGAAATTGCCGCCATGAACTTGGCCGTGGGGGCCTCCTTTGCCGGGGCCCGGGCCATGACCGGCACTTCCGGGGGTGGCTTCTGCCTGATGACCGAAACCGTGGGTCTGGCGGCCATGACCGAGACCCCTTTGGTGTGCGTCATCGCCATGCGCCCCGGTCCTTCCACCGGCCTGCCCACTCGCACCTCCCAGGGGGACCTGGAGTTTGTCATCTTTGCCGGCCAGGACGACTCCCCCCGAGCGGTGCTGGCTCCCGGCACCCCGGCCCAGGGCTACGCCGTGGCCGGCAAGGCCTTCCATCTGGCAGAGCGCTACCAGATGCCGGTATTTGTCCTCACGGACCAGTACTTCGGCGACAGTCAGGTCACCCACACCGCCGGGGAGTTTCCGCCCTTCCGGGTGGAGTCCACGGTGGTGCGGGAGCCGTCCCCGGGGGAATATGAGCGCTATGTCATCACCGACGACGGCGTCTCCCC
>JAFDHU010000085.1 GCA_019308625.1 Deltaproteobacteria bacterium | reverse complement strand
CGCGGGGTATTGAAAGCCTCCCGGATGACCGGCTCCACTTCATCGGGCCGGGTGGCCCGCAAACCCACCGCCCCGTAAGCCTCGGCCAGCTTGACAAAGTCCGGGGCCACGGCCAGGGAGGTCTGGCTATAGCGCTTTTCATAGAAAATCTGCTGCCACTGGCGGACCATGCCCAGGTAGTAATTGTTAAGGATGGCCACCTTGACCGGCAGGTTGTGTTCCACCACGGTGGCCAGTTCCTGAATGTTCATCTGGAAGCTGCCGTCGCCGGCGATATCAATGACCAGGGCGTCGGGCTTGGCCGCCTGCACCCCCATGGCCGCGGGGAAGCCGTAGCCCATGCAGCCCAGGCCCCCGGAGGTCATCAGCCGCCGCGGCTTCTTGAACCTGTAAAACTGGGCCGCCCACATCTGGTTCTGGCCCACCTCGGTGGTGATGTAGGCTTCGCCGTTGCTCAGCTCCCACAGCTTTTCCACCACCATCTGGGGTTTGATGGTATTGGGATCGTTCTTGTCATAGGTGAGGGGGTATTTTTGCTGCCAGCCCCGAATAGTGTCCAGCCAAGGTTCCCGGATGCTGGTCCAGTCCCGGGGCTCCTGTTCGGCCAGAAGCTCGTTGAGCTGCTTCAGGGCGTCCCGGCAGTCACCCACCAGGGGGATGTCCACCACCACATTTTTGCTGATGGAGCTGGGATCTATATCAATATGAATGATTTTGGCCCGGGGGGCGAACTCATCCAGTTTGCCGGTCACCCGGTCGTCAAAGCGGGCTCCCACGGCAATCAGCACATCCGAGTTGGCCACCGCCATATTGGCGGCGTAGGTGCCGTGCATCCCCAGCATGCCCATCCACAGGGGGTGGTCGCCCGGGAAGCCCCCCAGCCCCATCAGGGTGCTGGTCACCGGGATTTGCAAGGCTTCGGCGAACTTGAGAAGCTCTTCGCTGGCATCCGCCAAGACGATGCCCCCACCGGTATACAGCACCGGCTGCTCCGCCTGCAAAATCAGATTCAGGGCCCGGCGCACTTGGCGGGGATGGGCGTGATAGGTGGGATTGTAGCCCTTGATTTTGACCACTTCCGGGAAGTGGGGCGCACACTTGCCGGTGATGACGTCCTTGGGAAGGTCCACCAGTACCGGGCCGGGGCGCCCGGAGCGGGCGATATGAAAGGCCTCGGCAATGGTAAGGGCCAAATCCTCCACCCGCTTGACCAGATAGTTGTGCTTGGTGCAGGGACGGGTGATGCCCACAATGTCCACTTCTTGGAAGGCGTCGTTACCGATGAGCGCGGTGGGCACCTGTCCGGTGAACACCACCACCGGAATGGAGTCCATGTAGGCGCTGGCGATGCCACTCACGGTGTTGGTGGCACCGGGCCCCGAGGTCACCAAGGCCACGCCTACCGAGCCGCTGGCCCGGGCATAGCCATCCGCCGCATGCACCGCCGCCTGCTCGTGGCGTACCAGAATATGCTTAATTTTCGGAAATTTGACCAGCTCGTCGTAAATATCAATCACGGCTCCACCAGGAAGGCCAAAAACGTGCTTCACTCCCTGGCGTTCCAAACTCTGCCAAAAGATTTGGGCTCCAGTCATCTGTTTGCTCATGTGGCTGCTTCCTTACGATACTTGGCCAAAATTTGCTCTATTTTATCCCGTCCGGCCAGCTTTAATTTTTGTAAACGCTTCCTCTCCAGGCTCTCCTCCGCGGTGAGATAAGGCCGGCGGTTAAACTCCTCCAAAAGCCGCTCATACTCCAGATGCTCATCCATGTAACGTTTGAGCTCTGGATCCATCTCTATATAACGGTTGATGAGTTCCAAGTCATGCTTTTCCATCTCCGTTCCTCTTCTCCCGCAGAATGGCCGAAATTTCAATGAAAAATCTTAAAAAAATTCCTGATGGTTGTCAACTAGGCGAATCATCAATGATTTTGCAGACAAGAGGCCGGGCTGGTTTATGAGGGTTCTTTGGCCGGGGGAAGGACGGGCGGACCAAGCTCCCGGCTCAGCGCCGCCGGTTGACCTGCCGGCCGGGGCAGGAAAGCAGCTTTTCCGCATAAAAAAAGCCATGCTGCACGCATGGCCCAAGCTTTAGGCCAGGCAGCCTGGCGGGACTGCCACCTCCCGCATCGACACCTTCCAGTCGCAGTGCTTGAGGTGTGCCGGCAGCAGATTCTCCGGTCCTCAGGCTGCTAACTATTTAATAAGCATCCGCCGGCCCTCAGGCAAGGGGAGGAGGAGGCGGGTTTTGGTCCGTTATCCCCTCCTGGCACCGGCAATAGTCGGAAAGGCGAGGGCCCATGAGGTGACCCCAGGGGCGAAGAGATGCCCGCCGGAGGCTGAGCCCAGACCCCCCCTCTCCAAAGCTTATTACTCGAAGCGTAAAACTGATTGATTACTTGTCATTCTGAGGCCCTCTGGGGGGCCGAAGAATCTAGACCCTTCGCCTTCGGCTCAGGGTGACAAAGTGAATTCCCTTTTTGCTCCTGTTAATATCTTTTCGGGGGGAGGTGGAGGAAACCAGGGCCTGGAGTTGTCCGTTCTTCAGGCGCCGCCCGCCCGGCACCAGTTTGCCGGTAATGCGGCCCAGCCGCAGCATGTGGCTCCAGGCGGTCACCGGCACCCCGTCCCGGTTCACCAGGACAAAAACCTGGCTGCGCTCTTCTTTAAACACGGGATTTCTCAGGGTCAGCATGACCTTGCGGCCTTGGGGGGTCTCCGGGCCGATGCGCAGGATAATCTCCTCAGGCTGGGGATAGGGGATGCCCCGGAATCTGAGGGTCTGCCCTGCCTGGATTGGGGAGAGGCCCTGGAGACGCTGGTTGTAAAAGAAGCTCAGCACGTCATACATGGGCTCCTCAAGTTCGGTCTCCCAGCGCTTGGTCAGGAGCTTTTTGTCGTTGTCCCACTTGTATAGTTCCACTTTCCGGTTGGCATAATCAAAACGGTATTCGCTGAGATTCCGCTTGTTCCGGTGCTCGCACTGCTCCCGATAGAGCAGTGGCCGGAATCTGCCTTCCACCAAGGTCATCTCCGTGGAAAACATGCCCCGCCAGTGGCCGCTGAGCACCCCCAGCAGGCCCCGGGCCCGGCCCCGGGCCTGGGCCAGGTAGCGACGGGGCCCCAGGCGCTTTAGCACCACCCGGGCCCGGAGAGCATCTCGTAAGAACCAGACATCCACCTGGTAGCGCAGGTCCTCCAGCACCTCTCCCTTCGCCAGGGAGGGGGCAGGGGTGGAAGCAGGTGTCGTGCCGCCGGTGGACAGCGGCATCAGCAGCCCCACCGTGAGCATCAGGAGCAGCGGAACAATTCTCAGCTTGTCGGATTTCATCACCAGCCCACCCGTGCGTGCTTATCTTTCCTCGTCTGCTTAGACCGGCCTCCAAACCCGCGGGTTAAGTCCCGCAGCCCGCCAAGGCAGGAAAAACCTTTGTGCCGGGTTGCCGACCTTCTTCCCCTAATGATCGGCTGGGATTTTCAATTTGTTTAAAGGTGGGGTAAACTTTCTTGAATTCCGATGATTCACTGCCCCGGAGACAGCACCATGCCCTACTGCCAAACTCAGAAAGTGCGCTTGTATTATGAAGTCGCCGGCCAGGGCCCGGAGCTTCTGTTCATCAGCGGCTTGAACGGCGGCACCTGGTCCTGGTATGCCCAGGTTCCCTTTTTCAGCCGGCATTACCGCACCGTGGTCTTTGACAACCGGGGCGCCGGCCGCTCGGAAGTGCCCCCGGGCCCCTACCGCATGGAGGAGTTGGCCGCCGACGCCCTGGGACTCCTGGACCATCTCCGGGTGGACCAGGCCTTGGTGGTGGGGGCCTCCATGGGCGGCATGATCGCCCAAGCCTTGGCCCTGCTGGCTCCGGAGCGCCTCCGGGCCCTGGTCCTGGTGTGCACCCACTGCGGCGGGCCGGAGCGCCTCCCGCCCGCCCCTGGGGTACTGGAGACCCTGTCCCGGATTGAGGGTCTCACCCAGGCGGAGATTATTGAGAAGGACCTGCCGTTCATGTTCAGCGCCGACTTCATGGCCACCCAGCCCGAGGCCCTGGAGGAGTATCGCCGGGTGCAATTGAGCGCGCCCTTCCAGCCGGAGTTTGCCTTCCGGGCCCAATTGGCGGCCATTCAGAGTTTTTCCTGCTGTGCTCGCCTGCGGCAGGTCAACCTCCCCGCGTTGGTGGTCACCGGCACCGGCGATGTCATCGTGCCGCCTGCCAATGCCCGGCTGTTGACCGAGCTGCTGCCCCGGGCCCAACTGGTGGAATTCCCCGGCGCCGGTCACGCCGTCAACGTGGAGTGCCGGGAGGAATTCAACGCCCGGGTGCATCAGTTCCTGAGGAGCACTCTGGGGGCCTAGCCTGCTTCAGTCTTCTTCCTTCCGAGGACTTTTGGCGCCCGCCCCCCAGACCCCGGTGGCGAAGCGGGAGGCCCACCAGGACTCTATGTCCTCCTGGCTGTCCGCGGCCCGGACATCATCCAGGGGATAGCGGAAGTTCTCCATGAAGTCCTTGAGGCGCTGATACGCCGCGTTGACCTCCTGCATGCGGGTCCGGAAGCGGGCCTCCTCCCCGGAGGGGGCCCGGTCCGGGTGCCAGCGCCGGGCCTGCCGCCGGTAGGCCGCCTTGATTTCCTGCCGGGTGGCCGTCTCCCCCAATCCCAGGATTTCTCTGGCTTCTTTCAAAGTCATGGGCTGCCCGTGTGCTCAAGTGAGCTCCTGTCAAAATTGTGCCAGGTTCCAAACACTTTTTATCATATCCCTGTCCAAATTTACGACTTTTCTTTTTTCGGGCCCAAGAGCCGTCAGGATTTGCCCCCTGACCGGGCCTGCACCGGCAGGGGCGGAGCAAGACAGGTTCTGGAAAGGCGCTAAGCTGAAACCGGCTGGACAGGAATGCGGCCGGGAATCCTTTTTTGGCGGACCCGGGATATTTTGGTATAATTAAAATTTATTTAAACTTCTTTGGGGTGAATTTCCCTTAATGCAAAGGAACCAGGAGCCTATGCCTCCCCACAAAAATATTGCCCTTAATGCCGAGGAAATTGACCAGACTCTGGAACGGCTGGCCGCAGAGATTCTGGCCCAACATAAAAACGCCGAAAACCTGGTGGTGGTGGGCATCCGCACCGGCGGCGCCTTTCTGGCCCAGCGTCTGGCAGAGAAACTGGGACGTGACGCCCCCCAGCCCCTCCGGGTGGGCATCCTGGACATCACCCTCTACCGGGATGACTGGACCCGCATCAACCACAAACCCCTGGTGGGGAAAACCGAGCTGCCCGGCTCCATTGACGATCAGGAGGTGGTACTGGTGGACGACGTGCTGTTCACCGGCCGGACTGTCAGAGCTGCGTTGGACGCCCTCATTGACTACGGTCGGCCCAAGCGCATTGAGCTGGCCGTGCTGGTGGACCGGGGCGGCCGGGAGCTGCCTATCTGCCCGGATTATGTGGGCTTGAGCCTGGACCTGCCCCCGGAGCAGCGGGTCAATGTTTATCTCCGGGAAATGGGGCAGCCGGACGAAGTGGCCATTGAGACAGGACAGCCCTATCGCCCATGAAGGACCGACGGAAAAAAGGAAGACAGGCCCTAAAGCCCCTGCCGCCGGAGGCCGAGGCCCGGCTGGCGGCCCAGGTGGCTCGGGTGGGCGAACTCCTGGCTGCCGGTAAAGCCCCGGATGAGGTGAGGACCGAGGTCGCCACCGACCCCCAGGATGTACTTTGGGATCTGCATTTGATCGCCGCCTTGGCGGAAATCCGGGATGAGGGCGTGCCGGCCCTGCTGGCCGCGCTCTTCGGCCCCTCCCCGGACAAGGAACGCCGCAAGGCCATAAAACGCGCCCTGCATGTCCTGAGAACCCGGGGGGTGGCCGTGGCCGGAGACCTGCTGCCCCGGGAGGAGCCGCCTCCCCGAGTGGGAGCCCGAGCCGTGGTCCAAGCCTACGTGTCGGCCATTTTCGGGAAAGGCCAGCGCTACGTTATTCTGGAAGGACCCAAGGAGTTGCTGGGAGGCGGCAATTTCCTGGTGGCCCTCTTAAGCGACACCGCCGGGCTGGAGGAATGCCATCTCCTTTCCGTCAGGCGCAAGTACCGGGAGGAGTTGTGGTCCCACTTCCGGGAACAGGGGCTGCAGGACTTTCCGGAAGTCCCCGGGGCCTATGCCCTCCGGCTCCTGGAAGATGCCTACGAGCTGGACCCCGACAGTGAGCCGGCGGTCTCCTATGCCCGCCAGCGTCGGGCCCTCTGGCAGGTCTGGGGCCCGCCCCGGGAAAGAGCCGACCCGGAGGACCTGCTCCCCGCTTTGAGTGACGCCGAGCGCCGGACCTACCTGGAGCGCTCCCGGGAATTGGCTGCCACCCGGCTTTTTATGTCTTGGCTCCCCTCTCCAGAGGAAATCAGCCCCTGGGTGGACAAGGTGCTGGAGGTGGAGAACAGCCCCCTGATTTTGACCGAGCTTCAGCAGCAGGCCCGCTATGAGCAGCTCACGGAGGACGCGGCTCGGAGCCTCTTTCCCCCGGAGAACCGGAACCTCTGGCGTCACCGTCTGCTGCACATGGCCTATTTCCTGGATTTGCTGGGGCGACAGGAGGAGGCCCGGGCGGCCCAGGCCGCGGCTGAGGACCTGACTGCCGGCAGCCCCGGCCCCTTGCGGGGCGAAAACCCCTTTCTCCTCGGTCTGGTCATGTACGCCGTGCGTCTGGGTCTGGAGCACCGCCGACAAACCGCCGCCAAGGCCTCCTCCGACCTGGCGACCCCCGGGGGTGAACCCTTGATCATCGGCCCCCGCTGAATCGCGGCGGCAGCCGCGGTGCCCGGACGGAAGGTGGAGAAGCCGAAAGCGGATGCCCGCCCACACCGTCCTGGAACCTGGTTCTGCAAACTTGCGAACCTTCATTGACCGCGGATTTCTGACCAGAGAGGTGACCCATGCTTCGCACCCTGGAGGTACGCACCGGCAGCAAAACCGAATTTGTGGACCTGACCGCCCGGATTCAGGAGGTGGTCCGGGAAAGCGGCGTCAGCGATGGCGTGTGCCACGTTTTTGTGCCCCATACCACCGCCGGCGTCACTATCAATGAAAACGCCGACCCCAGCGTGCAGGCCGACATTCTCATGGTACTGAACAAGCTCATCAGCGACCGGGAGCCCTACCGCCATCTGGAGGGGAATTCCCCGGCCCACATCAAGGCCTCCCTGGTGGGTCCCCAAATCACTGTGCCCATCAGCGGTGGTCGCCTGCTCCTGGGCACCTGGCAGGGGGTGTTTTTCTGCGAATTTGACGGACCCCGCTCCCGGCGGGTCCATCTCAAGGTGTGTGCCGGATAAATGGGATCGAGCCGCGCATTCTTCTCCGAAGTAGTCCTGGCTGACCGCCCGCTGGCCGCCTACCGGCAGGGCGAGGCGCTCATCCGCGATCGCTACCTCCTAAAAGATTACCTGGAATACCTGCACATCAAAAAAGGGCTCTTGGAGCCCTACGGGCCGGACTACCCGCTGGTGGAGGCCCGGGAGCTGCTGCCCTCCTTTGAAAAGAACTTCGCCGAATATCCGGAACTGCCTGGCTTCAGCCTAGTGGCCTTCAACCGCACCTTATCCTACCAGGAGGAGAGCTTTCAGTTTGACCTGCTCCATACCTTCGCTGAAGGCAGGAAAAAAGCCCGGAGCAATATAGACAAAATTCTGCCGCATCTGGACCGGGAGCTCCGACCGGTCTTCAAGCAGCGCTTTGCCCAGCGGGACCTGACCAGTCTGGCCCACTACGAGGAGCTCCTGGACTTCCTGCTCCACATGGACCGGGCCCAGGTAATCGCCAAGGACCAGGCCGGCGAGTTCCGGCTCCTGGGTGTCTATGCCTCCTTTCCCTCCGACCTTGATGGCGAACTGAAAACCTTCGGCCGCCGTCTGGGGAAATTCCGGAAGCTGGACAGCGAACTGTACGAACGGGAACGGGACTTCGTTTACCAGTTCCTCATGGAGCTGTATGGTTTTCCCATCGCCTCCGAGCGCCGCACCTCTGCAGCGCTGTTCGCCCGCCGCCTGAGCCGGCAGAAGGAGCAGTACCTGATCAAAGTGCTGGGTTCCTCCGACCGGATCATCACCAGCCTGTGCGGCTTTGAGCAGAAAATGTACCCACTGGTGGAAAAAGTGGCCCTGGTAGCCCTGCCCCCAGCCTTGGCCGAATCCAACCCCCACCTGAAGGACCAAGGCTTTTACGTGGACCCGGATCGGCAGGTGGTCATCCTCAAGGTGACCTACCAGCAGCACAAGTACAACCCCTTGAACGTGCTGGAGGACCGGGCCCTCTCGGTGATGCACCAGGAGCTCATCCACCCCTTTCATGGCGGCCGGGAAGCGGGCCTCAACATCCTCAAGGACACCAAGCGTTTCCTCAAGGACCTGACGGACATTGTCCGGGGCGAGTACCTGGGGTCCATCTCCTACAAGCGCCAAGACATTATCACCTCCACCAAGACCCACGAAGACCGGCTCAAATTTGTCAGCGCCTGGCTGGGCAAAAACCGGCGCCGCCTGGCCACCTACAGCGACGAGTCCTTTGAGGCGGCCAAAAAGCTGCTGAACAGCTATCTGCTCAACCGGGACTACAAGGACGTCTTCGCCAGACATCCGGACCTGCACCGGGAGGCCCTGCAGGAAATGGTGTATCTCACCCAGGCCCACCAGTTGCATGCCCTGGAGAAGCTGAACCAGAAGCAGGCCGGCAAAAAGCGGCTGGGGCCCCTGACCCGCAT
>JAFDHU010000084.1 GCA_019308625.1 Deltaproteobacteria bacterium | reverse complement strand
AAAAGTCCTGGCCTCCCAAGGTCTGTCCACCGCAGTGGGGGATGAAGGCGGCTTCGCCCCTGACCTCCCTTCCCATGAAGCGGCCCTGGACCTGATTCTGGAGGCCGTCCGCCAAGCCGGCTATGAGCCTGGCCGAGACGTGGTGCTGGCTTTGGATCCCGCGGCCTCCGAGTTCTTTGACCCGGACACCGGCGCCTATGTCTTCAAAAAATCCACCGGAGCCAGCTTCTCCGCGGCCGACATGACCGAATACTTCCGGAAACTGACCGAGCGCTACCCGACCGTCTGCAACTGGTGGGGGACGACCTCTTTGTCACCAACATCCGCTTTCTGCAGAAAGGCATTGAGCTGGGGGCGGCCAACGCCATCCTTATCAAGCTGAACCAGATCGGCACAGTGAGCGAGACCCTGGCCGCCATCGCCCTGGCCCGGCGCCACGGCTACCGGGCGGTCATCTCCCACCGCTCCGGCGAGACCGAGGACACCTTCATCGCCGACCTGGCGGTGGCCACCGGCGTGGGCCAGATCAAGACCGGCTCCTTGTCCCGGTCCGAGCGCATCGCCAAATATAACCGGCTTCTGATGATTGAAGCTGAATTGGGGGCCGCAGCCCGCTTCCGGGAGGACCCCTATTGGACGAAATTCGCCTGAGGCCAGCCAGAGGCCCCACAAAATCTTTGGCCGGAGGCGGCTTGAGCCCCCTCCGGCCTTAAATCTTCCTTCCGGCTCCCCAAAGTCCGAAGCCCCGCCCTATCGCCGGGGGAGAATATTTCTTCCGCGATGAGAAAAATTCTGCTTTGCTGAAGCAGCTTGCTTAAGTTGAGGCTTTGTCGAAAGGGCCTTTGAAGGGAGGGCCGGGGGACCACCACCTAGGCCCTCTCCAACCCCTATTTGCAACGGCCTCAAGTTGGCAAAAAGACTGTTTTTTCAGAAAGGGCTGGGCACCAGCCAGGCCCAAAGCTGGCTCAGCACCTCGGCGAAATTCAGGTTGACCATGCCGAACAGGGAACCCAGCCGGTAAAACGTCCTTAAGCTGATGACCAGCACCAGAGCGTTGAAAGCCAGATAGCCGCAAAGCAGAAGCACTTTCTTCCGGTTCAACCTCACCATGCATGTCCTCCCCATGTCCTCAATATCTCCATCGGCTGACCTGCTGTCCGGCTTGAAATTCAAGTTTCAGGCCATTTTCTGACCGGCCTTGACACCTCTTTCGGCTTGCCTCAACCCGAAAGTTTCTCCAGTTATGGCGCGGAAGGGGTCTGCGCTCGCTTCTGCGCCGCCCGGATTAACGCCAGCTTGCTGCTTTGCCTACTTGCTCTGACCGGAATCGCCCCAAAGACTTATTTGAGGGAATAGGTGAGGTTGAGACGCAGGCGGCAGGGACAGGGTTTCCACCTGCCCTGCCCAAGTTGAAAGGTTCGCCCTTCAGACAGCCTGGACAGAAGTTTTCTCAGAAATACCGGAAAAACCGGCGGTTATCAAGGAGGAAGCCTCCTCTGGCACGGTGCCCTCACCGGATGTTCGGGATATTTGTTTCACATTTTGGTCAACTTTCGATTTGCTAATCTGACGAAAATGAAATAAAATCAGTATTGTTTTCTGCAAGCAGAACTTCTGAGAGCGACAAATCATGGACGACCTGATATTGCTGTATGAAATCATCCAGACCCTGACCGCCCCCGGTCCCCTGCCCCGCAACCTCCAGCAGATTTTGAACATTCTGGCCCAGCGCGAGGGCATGGAGCGGGGCACCATCACCATCCTCAACCCGGAGACCAATGAAATCCATATTGAAGTGGCCCAGGGGCTGACGGCTGAAGCCCGACGCCGAGGGCGCTACAAGTTGGGCGAAGGGGTCACCGGCCGGGTGGTGGAAACCGGGGAACCCGTGGTGGTACCCCGCATCAGCCAGGAGCCCCTGTTCCTCAACCGCACCCGCACCCGGGGCCGGGACAAGGATGAGCTGTCCTTTCTGTGCGTGCCCATCAAGATCAATCATCAGACCATCGGGGCCCTCTCCGTGGACCGCCGCTTCCAGGACCTGAACCTGGACCGGGACCTGCGCCTGCTCACCATCATCGCCTCTATCATCGCCCAGGCCGGAAACAACCTGCTCCTGCTGGACCAGGAAAAGGAAAAGCTCCGCAACGAAAATCTGGAGCTCAAGGGGGCCTTGCGGGAACGCTACCGGGTGGGCAACATCATCGGCAACTCCAGCCGCATGCGCCAGGTATTTGAGATGATTCACCGGGTAGCCAAAAGCAAGGCCACTATCCTCATCCGGGGCGAAAGCGGTACCGGCAAGGAGCTGGTGGCCCAAGCCATCCACTACAACAGCCCCCGGGCTACCAAGCCCTTTGTCAAGGTGAACCTGGCAGCCTTGCCGGAGACCCTGGTGGAGAGTGAACTGTTTGGGCACGAAAAAGGAGCCTTCACCGGGGCCCTGCACCGCAAGCAGGGCCGCTTTGAGTTGGCCCAGGGCGGCACCGTGTTCCTGGATGAAATCGGCGACCTGCCCCCCAGCGTGCAGCTCAAGCTCCTGCGCTTCATCCAGGAGCGGGAGTTCTCCCGCCTGGGCAGCACCGCCACCCTCAAGGCCGACGTACGCCTCATCGCCGCCACCCACCGGGATTTGGAGAAGCTGGTGGCCGACGGCCTGTTCCGGGAGGACTTGTACTACCGGCTGAACGTCTTCCCCATCTACCTGCCCCCCTTGAGAGAGCGCAAAACCGACATCCTGCTTTTGGCCGAGCACTTTCTGGAAAAATATGCCCGAGAGAACCAGATGCCCACGCCTCGCCTGTCCCAGGGCGCGGTGGACCTGCTGATGCAGCATTCCTGGCCGGGCAACGTCCGGGAGCTGGAAAACGTGATAGAGCGGGCTCTTTTGGTGTGCGACGGCGACACCATCCTGAGCTCCCATCTGCCCCCCAGCCTCCAACCCCGCTGGAGCACGCCCACGGCGACGGAAGGGCCCGCCACCGGGGCCAAGCTCAGCCTGGCGGCCCAAGTGGAGGCCCTGGAAAAAGAGCTCATCACCGAGGCCCTCATCGCCACCCGGGGAAACCAGAGCGCCGCGGCCAAGTATCTGGACACCAGTCTCAGGATTCTGGGCTACAAGATCAGGCGCTACGGCATAGACCCCAAGGCCTTCCGGAAGGAAACTTGAACCCTGGTTATATTTCGTCAGCCCGGACAGGTCCTTGGGCCACGCCGACGGCGTTTGATCACTGCTTAAATTACAATATTGTCAAATAAATACAGAAGAAAAAACAAAATTGTAATAAATATTCACTGGTATTTCTATAAGTAATGATTTTTATTGATAATTTTCGTGGCACATGCCTTGCTTTATTTGGTTAACCTGAAAGCCTGGAGGTTCCCATGAATTGCCAGAACATTGAAGATGTTTACCGGGCGGTAAAGGATTTGAAAGTCAGCTCCATCCAGCTGTGGTTCACCGATGTTTTGGGGATGCTCAAAAGCTTCTCCATCCGCCCCTCGGAGCTGGAGGAGGCCATGACCGAAGGCATGGGCTTTGACGGCTCCTCCATTGAGGGCTTCGCCCGTATTGAAGAAAGCGATATGATCGCCAAGCCGGACCCCACCACCTTCCAACTGCTGCCCTGGCGGCCGATGGATGAGCCGGTGGCTCAGATGTTCTGCGACATCCTCCAACCGGACGGCTCCCCTTATCCGGGCGATCCCCGCTATGTTCTGAGACGGGCCTTGGCCAAGGCAGCAAAAAAAGGGTTCACCTACTATCTGGGGCCGGAGCTGGAATTCTTCTACTTTGCCAGCAACAAAAACCCCGAGGTCCTGGACAAAGGTGGCTATTTTGATTCGCCCCCTTTGGATATGGGCAACGACCTGCGGCGCCAGACCATCTTTGCCCTGGAGAAACTGGGCATCCGGGTGGAATACAGCCACCATGAAGTGGCCTTCTCCCAGCATGAAATTGACATGCGCTATGACGAAGGCCTGCGCATGGCCGACAAGACCATGATCCTGCGGATCACTGTCAAGGTGGTGGCCATGCAGAACGGCTGCTACGCCACCTTCATGCCCAAGCCCATCTTCGGCATCAACGGCAGCGGCATGCACACCCATCAGTCCCTGTTCAAAGACGGCAAAAACGCCTTCTATGACCCCAGCGACCCCTACCACCTCTCGGAGGTGGGCAAGGGTTACATCGCCGGTCTCCTCCGTCATGCCCGGGAAATCACCGCCGTATGCAGCCAGTGGGTCAACTCCTACAAGCGCCTGGTGCCCGGGTACGAGGCGCCGGTCTATATTTCTTGGGCCCGCCGCAACCGCTCGGCCTTGGTGCGGGTGCCCATGTACAAGCCGGGCAAGGAGGAGGCCACCCGTTGCGAGTACCGGGCCCCGGACCCGGCCTGCAACCCCTACTTGGCCTTTGCCGTGATGCTGGCTGCCGGCCTCAAAGGCGTAGAGAACCACTATCCCCTGCCCGAACCGGTGGAGGAGGACATCTATCATATGCCCGCCTCCGAGCGGGAGCGCCTGGGCATCCAGTCACTGCCCGGCAGCCTGTATGAGGCCATTGAAGAGGCAGAAAACAGCGACCTGGTGCGGGAGACCCTGGGCGACCACATCTTCCACAAGTTCATTGAGAACAAGAAAATTGAATGGGACAACTACCGCATGCACGTGAGCAACTACGAAATTGAGCGTTATCTGCCCATACTTTAATCCGTCCGGGTCCCTTGCTTTTTGGGCGAAAAACTGTGTCTTTACAAAGTGGGCCAGGGGAGGTGGTTCTCCTGGCCCGCCTGTACCTGGAGCGGATGACCTGGGGCCCGATCAAGGCTGACTGGTGGCGGCGGTAAATCACCCTCAATCCGTCTTCCGAACTTCAACTGCATTTTTCTCAAGGAAAGTCCGCGGTCAGGCCTTCCAGGCCCAGTCATCCCCGTTAACGGAGGTTTTGTGCCTGCCAAGTATCGCATTCCGGTGCGCCCAGTGCGCCGGCGTTTTGCCCGGGTGGAACGCACCACCATCATAGAATGGGGCGATGAATGCAAGCGCTGCGTCACCTGCGTCCGGTGGGCCTGTCCGGCCGGCGCCTACCGGGAGCGCCAGAAACGCATCCTGGCCGAAGTGGACCGCCTGCTGGAAGATGAACCGGAGCTTGCCTCTCTCCCAGAGTACGAGGGCAAAGACATCCTGGACACCATGGATGACCTCTGCCAGAGTTGCTATCGGTGCATCCAGAACTGCCCCCGAGAGCAGTACCTCATGGTCCTCAACCCTGAGTACGAGCGCCTGGGCGACAGCTACTGGACTCCAGAGATCATCACCGCCACCTGGTATCAGGCGGAAACCGGCCGGATCCCCGTATCCGGGGCCGGCTACGGCGGGCCTTTTGCCGGACCCGGCTTTGATTCCATTTGGACGGATATGTCCGAAATCGTCCGGCCCACCCGGGACGGCATCCACGGCCGGGAGTACATCAGCACCGCCATCCATTTAGGGCGCAAGCCCCTGTTTCTGGTGTTTGATGAGCAGGGCGGGATAGCCTTTCCTCCGTCGCCCCTGCTGGAGATACCCCTGCCGGTGCTCCTGGCAGAGCCTCCCTGGGGTGCGGCCCTGGACAAGGTTCGTCTGGCTGCGGCCCGGGCCGCTCAGACCCTGGGCACCCTGGTTCTGGTGCCTCGGGAGAATCTGGGTCCCGACCTGGATAAATTCGCTCCCCAGCTTGTCCCCAGCTATACCGAAGCCACCCTGAACCTGGAGGACCCCCTGCTCTGCCGGGTGCGGCTGGCGGAAATCGCCGATTATCCCGGCGTGCTGAAAAGGGTGGAAGTTCTTAAAAAGCAGTGCCCGGAGCTGGTTACCATGATCAGGGTCCCCGCCGATACCCGATGTGAGGCCCGGGTGGCCGAATTAACCGGAGCCGGAGCCGAAGTCATCCACCTGGCAGCCGACGACCATGCCCAGGGTCTGGCCGAGGCCGCCGGTCTGCACTTGAAGGATTTAATCCGGAAATGCCACCTGCGCCTGGTTGAAGACAACCTCCGGGACACCGTGACCCTGCTGGCCAGCGGCGGCATCGCCATGGCCGAGCATGTGGCCAAGGCCATCATCTGCGGGGTGGACGGGGTGATTGTTGATCTGCCTCTACTTCTGCTTCTGGAGTGCCGACTCTGCCGCCATTGCCTGAGCGGAGGGCCCTGTCCCGTGGACCTGGAAAAAATTGACATCCCCCAAGCCACCCAGCGCCTGGTGAACCTCATGGGGGCCTGGAACAACCAGTTGCTGGAAGTCCTGGGCGCCATGGGCCTCCGGGAGGTGCGCCGTCTGCGGGGCGAAGTGGGCCGGGCCATGTTTGTGGACGAGCTCCAGCGGGAGATCTTCGGCCCGCTGTTCGCCCGGCCCACGGCCGAGGGCAGCCGCCGGGAAGGAGAATAATGGAATCCGATTATGTCCTTAGTTCCGATATTCGGCTTTCAGGGTGGGGGGAAATCTTGGAGAATTCCCCCTCACCCTTCCCCTCTCCCCCATAGGGGGAGAGGGGAGTAAAGAGA
>JAFDHU010000083.1 GCA_019308625.1 Deltaproteobacteria bacterium | reverse complement strand
GCCGCCGAGATAATCAGCATTCTGGATGGCTCCGCTCCGGAGAGGGATTTGGCCCGCCAACTGGTGCAGGATATTCTGACCCTGGCCGAAGAAACGCCGCGGGACAAAGAGGGATTTTTCACCCGCACGGCCCAGCGCCTGGCCGAAGCGGCGTCGCGCTGATGACGGTCATTGCCTGATCAAAGCCGCCCTATCCTTGGATGGACCTTGCAGGGGGAGGGCGGCTTCTTTATATTGACTGTCAAAAATGTTTTTGGGGGAAGGACCGGGGGACCACAGGCCTCCCGCCCCCCCCAAGCACCCCTCCCAACCCCCCTTATCCAGCCAGGGCCTGATTGAGTCATGCTGCCGCCGCCGGAACACGTAGAACATATTCTCATCTGGCATAACGGCGCCCTGGGAGACCTGCTGTTGGCCGGCCCCGCCTTGACGGCCATAAGACGTTACTATCACCGGAGCCGGCTCACCGGGGTGGGGCACCCGGAATGCTGGCGGCTCCTCCAGGAGGTCCTGTCTCTGGAGGCCGTCTGGGACGCAGGGGCCAGCCTATGGTCTCGCCTTTTTACGCAGGGGGAGTTGCCTGCCTTCCTGGCAGAGCGCCTCTCCGGTTTTTCCCTGGCTTTGGTATTCACTCCCCGGCCCTCTCATGATTTTCTCAGCCGCCTGCGGCAGGCAGGCGTGCGCCGGGTTCTCTGGATACCTTCCTTTTCAGAAAATGGTCGTGAACCGGTGCGGACGCTGCAGGCCCGGCACTTGGCGGAGCTGGGCTTGGCCTATGAACCGGAGCCGCTTCATCTCCCGGTGGCGGCCGGGGAAAACGAGCCGCTGCCGGCCGGACTGCCCGGGAACCAGCCGCTGCTGACCGTGGCTCCGGGCAGCGGCCACGCCAAGAAGAACTGGCCCTTGTCCCACTACTTTGAGGTCACCCGGACCCTGGCCTGGGAGTTTGACCTGCAGGTGGCCTGGCTGGCCGGGCCGGCAGAGCTCTCCTGGCTGCCTTACCTGCAAGGGCTGGCTCGCTCTCAGGGACAAACTCTGGTGGCCGGCCTGCCCCTTTCCCAGGTGGCCCGGGTGCTGGCCTTAACCCGCCTCTATCTCGGGGGGGACAGCGGCATCACCCATCTGGCGGTGGCTACCGGAGCCCGAGACGTTCTGGCCCTGTTCGGGCCCACTGATCCTAAGGTTTGGGCGCCTTTCGGGGGAAATCTCACCCTTCTCACCGCGCCGGGGGATTGCGTCCCCTGCACCGCCGGCCGGGACATCACCTGTGAGGCGCCCATCTGCCTTCGGAACCTCTCTCCGGAGAAGGTGTTGCAGGTGGCCGTGGCCCTCCTCTCCGGCCGGTAAAAATATTTGGCCTGTCCGCCTTTCGGGTAAGATTTTTTGGCCCTCACCGCTTTTCTTGCAATTAAAGGGCCAAAGCCCATATCAGGCCCGAAATCTGGTACAAAAATTTGAACCGAAAAGGGCCGGCCCTGCAGCCGAAAGATTTATAAGGCCGCAGAAAATCAAGCTTTCTGCTTCAGCCTTTCTTTGGCATCATTACTGCAAATCAAATTAACGAAAGGTTACCCCCGAAACCCATACCATTTTCTCCTTTCTCCAGGTGGCCGGGCCTCCCCCTCCCGGCCATTATATTTTTGTCTCCCTTAATTTCCCGGCTTGGCGGTGTGCCGTGCTTGGGCAAAATACTCCTTGACTTCGGCCAGGGTGGCGGCAGAGGGAGTCAGTTGTCTCCTTAAGCCTTCCAGCCGCCGGCCGGCCTCCTGGACTCTGGCCCATAGGGTTTCATCCTCCTGTAGGAGGGCCGCGGCCTCCCAGGCAGATTCGCTCCGCTCGCAAATCAACAGCAGGTCGGCGCCGGCAGCCAGGGCTTCCCGGGCTGCCCGGGGGACCGGAACCTGCCCGGCGATGGCTCCCATCTCCAGGTCATCGGTCATCACCACCCCGGCAAAACCCAGCTCCCGGCGCAGCCAGGTGCGGATGGCCACCGGCGACAGGGTGGCGGGTCGGGCATCCCATTCCGGCACCAGGATATGGGCCGTCATGACCAAGGGCGCGCCGGCGGCCACGGCCCGGCGGAAGGGAAGCAGATCCACCTGCCGGGAAGGGTCTTTTCCCTGGGCGGTGGGAAGCTCCACATGGGAATCCCGCAGGGTGTCCCCCAGGCCGGGGAAGTGCTTGAC
Organism: Deltaproteobacteria bacterium; assembly: GCA_019308625.1. Taxonomy (GTDB): domain Bacteria; phylum Desulfobacterota; class Desulfobaccia; order Desulfobaccales; family 0-14-0-80-60-11; genus DTHB01. The sequence continues at coordinate 8,446 of JAFDHU010000083.1, read as the reverse complement.
CACCGGCAGCACCCCTCCTGCCAGGTAGCCCCGGAGTGCGGCTTGCCCCAAGGCCGCCACCAGCTCCGGGTCGGCGCCGTAGGAGCGCTCATACAGCGGGCACTCCGGCCCCCGGGCCACGTCCAGCACCGGGGCCAGATTGACGTTGAAGCCCACCAGGGCCAGCTCCCAAGCGGTTTGCCGAGCCAGGTCTTCCACCTCCTGGGGTGAAGCCCTGCGGCCCAGCTCCCGGGCTGAGGGGAGGGACGCAAAGGGGGCCTTCAGGCGCTCCACCGGCCCGCCTTCCTGGTCCACGGCAATGAGCAGGGGCAGGCCGGCGGCGGCCAGCGCCTCCTGTTGCAACGCCCTGGTCAGCTCCCAAATCTGTTGGGGACTTTCCAGATTGCGGGCAAAGAGGACCACTCCGCCCACCCGAAGCTCCCGGACCAGACTCCGGGCCACCGGGTCCAGCCGGGGACCGGGCAGCCCCACCATAAACAGTCGGCCGTACGCCGAAGGGGCAGCAGTATTGACAGACATGGGCTCTCCTTTCCGATCTGCCCTCCCATTGTACCCCATCCAGCCGGAAAAAAGTCTGCAGTTTGGAACTCTGCCCCGAAAAAAGGCAAAAACCGCCGGAGGGAAGCCCCCTAGCTGACAAAGTAGATGCGGCAGGCCCGGTCCAGGTTCTCCCTGGAAAGGCGGGGCGGCACCTGATGAAAGTTGCAGTAGTCCAGAATCTGGTCCAGCAGGTCCCGGGGGTGGCAGGCGTCCATGGGGCGCTGGCCCCCGTCATAATAGGTGGCCAGCAGATACTCCACTGCGTCGGGGTCATACTCCAGTTGGTAGTGCTGACACATGAGGCGGAAGATTTCAATGAACTGCTCCCGGTTGACGTGGTTCACCTTTACCTTGGAGCGGATGCGCCGCAGAAAGGCATCATCCACCAGGGTGCGGGGCTCCAGGTTGGTGGCGAACACCAGGAACTGGTCAAAGGGGATGGCGAACTTCTGGCCGGTATGCAGGCAGAGGAAGTCCTGGCGGTTTTCCAGGGGGATAATCCAGCGGTTGAGGAGTTCCTGGGGGGAGACCTGCTGGCGCCCGAAGTCATCCACGATGAACAGGCCGTTGTTGGCCTTGAGCTGCAGGGGCGCCTCATAGTACTTCAGGGTGGGGTTGAAGGCTAGATCCAGCATTCCCAGGGTGAGCTCCCCCCCCACCAGCACCGTGGGCCGGCGGCACCGCACCCAGCGGCGGTCGCTGGCCTCGGTGATCCCACCTGCCGTACTGTGAGGCTGATGGCTGATTTCATCGTACACCCGGATGACATTGCCTTCCACGTACAAAGCATAAGGCACCAGGATGGCGTCGTTCCAGATGTGCCCCAGCCTTAAGGCGATGGTGGTTTTGCCGTTTCCCGGCGGGCCGTAGAGGAACAGGGGTTTGCCGCTCACCGAGGCCGGTCCCAGCTGTTCCAGGATATCCGGCGCCAGCACCAGCCCCTGGAACACCTGCTGGAGGCGGGCAGGGGTCACTCGGGTAAGCCGGATGCTCTGCTGGTTCACCTGGTGCCAGTAATCCTCCAGGCTCACCGGGGCCGGCCCCACATAGGCATCGTACTCCAGGAGGTTGGCGGCCCGGCGCTTGCCGCTGTCGGTCAGGGCAAAGCGGTTGGCCAGACTTAAGGGGTTGGCTGCGGGTTGATGGTGGCGGAGAGCTTGATGCGTTCGGTCAGCTCGGCCAGATAAAAGACTTCCAGGAAAAAGCAGTGCTTGAGGGTCAAATTGGCCAGAAAGATTTCCGGCAAGCCCAGCTCCTGTAAGGATTGGGGCAGGGGGCGGTCCGGCCCGGAGCCGGACTCCTCCGGGGCCAAAGCTCCCTGGGGCTTGAAAGCCGTCATCACCGGCACACCTCCATAAGGCTCCGATAGATGGTGGAAACCTACTTTTTTTTCTTCGGATTTCTCCCTCCAAAACTTTAACGGGCCTAAGAAGGAGCCGGGGCTCGGGCGTTCCGCTTAAAATTCAAGGCACCGCCCTTTGTGCCGATAAGGGGAGTGAGGACAAAGCCGTCCGCCGCAAAGGGGAGGTGCCTGGCGGGCTCGGGGCTGAAAAAGGCCAAGGCCGCCAGGGGCTGACCCGGAGGCCGGGGAAGTTAGACCACCACAGAACCCCCCGGGTGGTTCGGTGCCCCGGGTGGTTCGGTGGACGCCGGGGAGGCCGGGAAGGGCGGCCTCAAGGCCCAAAGGAGGTGAGTCGGTAGCCGAGGCTGCATTCCTTTCCCATCAGGCAGGGCCACCCCGAAACCTCATTCAACATTTTGTTAAGGAGTGGAGGGACATGAAAGACTTGTTGGCCCAAGCAAAACGGTTCATCCGGGAAGAGGCCGGCGCCAGCGCCGTGGAATACGGCCTGCTGGTGGCTGGCATCGCCGTGGTGGTGATGGCGGCGATCTACACCATCGGCTCGAACCTGAACACCAAGTTCACCGACGTGGCCGACCAGTTGGCCAGCGAATAAACCTCCTACCCCCCCACCCGGCCAGGCGTCGGGTGGGGGGCCGAGCCGGCGGGAAGGCAGGGCGCCTCCCTGCCTGAACCGTCATCAGCGAAAAAAACCGCCAACCCGAGGACGGAGGCGAGGGCATGACAGTCAGCGACGCCGTCCCCGAAAACCAAAAAGGCGGGGCCCTGGTGGAGCTGGCGTTGGCGCTGCCCATCCTCGTCCTCGTTTTGTTCGGTCTGTTGGAGTTCGGCTACCTCATGTACGCCAAAGGGGTGATCGCCAACGCCAGCCGGGAGGGGGCGAGATACGGGGTGGTTCTGAGCTCGCCCCGGAGGACCCGGGCCGAGGTTGAGGCCCGGGTGCGGGAGTATTTGCACAAATCCGGGTTCAATGACCCCGTGGACATCACCTTTCCTAATTTTCCTAATCCCCCGGAGGACGTCAGTGGGGCCCCTCTGACAGTGCGGGTGGAGTATGAGTATCGGTTTGTGGTGTTACCCAACTTTGTTCAAAGTATTACCGGTCCGCTGACCCTAACAGCGGAAACCGTGATGCATCTGGAGTAGAGAAGCAATGCGAAGACTGCCCCCCTGGTTCTGGCTGGTGTTGGCCCTGATCTTCGGGACCACCGCCACCTTTATGGCTCTGGGCTGGCTCAGGGGCCAATCCCGGAAGCAGGCCGCGAACGTGGCGTTGAAGCCGGTGGTGGTGGCGGCCAAGGACATCGGCCCCGCGGTGGCCTTGTCCAAGGAACAATTGGTGGTGCGCCGTTGGCCCCGGGAAAGCTGCCCCCGGGGCAGTTTCAGCAAAGTGGAGGAGGTGGCCGGGAGGGTGACCGCCTACCCCTTCGGGGCGGGGGAACCCATCCTGGAAGTCAAGCTGGCACCACCCGGGATGCCCCCCGGTCTTACTGCCTTGGTGGCTCCAGAGAAGCGGGCCATGACCGTGAAGGTGGATGAGGCCAGCGGGGTGGCGGGCTTTCTGGCTCCCGGCAACCGGGTGGACGTGGTGGCCACCGTGGACCGCGGCGCCTTCAAGGACGACCCCATCGCCAAGGTGATTCTGCAGAATCTGCGGGTGCTGGGAACCGGCCAGAAAATTGAGCGGCGCCCCGGGGAGAAGCCCCAGGTGGTGCCCACCGTGACTTTGGAGGTGACTCCCGAGGAGGGGGAGCGCCTGGCCCTGGCCATGCGGGAGGGTCGCATCTCCCTGGTGCTCAGAGGGCAGCAGGACCAGCAACTGGTTTACACCGGCGGAGTGAGAACCGCCAGCCTGCTTCAGGGCGCCTACCCCCTGATGGCCAACGGCGAGCAGGACCAGAAGAAGACGCCGACCGGGCCACCCCCCCAGCAGGTGGAAGTCATCAAGGGATTGCAGCGGGAATCGGTGAGCCTGCCCCACCCCCGCCCGCTCCCGGAACCCATGAATTTAAGCAGGCGATGAAGACTTGCTGCGGCCGATCCCATCCCAGGATGGAACGAGGAGATGGCCATAAATTTTTCCCTTTACTACGGGTCCCCGGAAAACCGCGACTATCTGGAAAAAGTTATCAACTCGTCCCGTCAGGGGGCGCTGGTGGAGGTCAAACCGCTGACCGAACTGCCCGAGCAGGTCAATTCCGGGACCAATGTAATCTTTTTGGATTATCAGGCCGACCGTCCGGAACTGGACCAGTGGATCCGAAAAACCGCCGCTGACCACCGCAACCCGCCGATTTTCCTTTATCTTCAGGAAATCACCACTGAGCACCTGTGGAAGGCCATGCGCCTGGGGGTCAAGGAATGCTTCGCCTATCCCATCCAGGCGGAAGAATTCCAGGAAGCCCTGGAGAGGCTGCCTTTGTTTCCCGTGGAGCCGGAGCCTGCCGAGGCCACCCGGCTGGTGGCTGTGCTGGGTTGCAAGGGGGGGGTGGGAACCACCTTTATTACTGTCAATACCGCCTATTTGCTGGCCCAGGAGGACCGGGGCCAGATTCTGGTGGTGGACCTGGACCTGCGTTACGGCCAGATGGCTTACTTCCTGGATGTGAAGCCGCAGTACACCCTGGTGGAAGTCATCGAAAACGTTGGCCATCTGGACCACTCCTACCTGCAAAGCCTGTTTTTTCAGTACGACAAGAACCTGCAGTTGCTGCCGGCCCCCCTGCGTCTGGAGGACAGCGAGGTGGTGAGCCCGGAGCAGTTGGAGAAGGTCCTTAATTATTTGAAGAAACTGCGGGCTTTCCGGATGATTCTGGTGGATGCCGGCCACCAACTGGATGATGTGACCTTCAAGGCCTTGGAGCTGGCCGATGAAGTGGTGTTGGTGACCAGCCAGATGATCCCGGCCCTGTCCAACACCAAGAAACTGCTGGAGCTGCTGCAGCTCCTGGGGCTGGGGAATATCCACCTGCAACTGTGGGTCAATGCCTGGCAGAAACAAGGAGACCTGACCCTCGACGACATCAGCGAGTTTCTGGGACGGGACCTGGCCGGGGCCATCCAATATGACTTCAAGGAGGTGAGCCGGAGTATCAATGAAGGGATTCCCCTGGCCAAATCGGCTCCCCGGCTGGGGGTCTGCCGGGACCTGCGGGGTCTGGCCGACAGTCTGGGCGGCGGACTCCGGAAAGAGGAGAAGCGGTCGCGCCGGAGCTTGGGAATTTTCTTCTGGAGGTAAGCCTTATATATGAGCCTGATCACCCGCATTCGGGAACGTAGCCTGGTGGACCGGGGTGCCGCGGAGGCCGCCAGCCGCACTCCGGACCACAAGAAAGAAGATGCCTTCAACGAATTGAAGGCCAAGGTGCATTTCCGCCTGCTGAACCTGCTGGACTTGACCCGCCTGGCCGAAGCCGAGGAGAGCGTCCTTCAGGAGGACCTGCGCCGGGGCATTGAACTCATCCTTACCGAAGAGAACCTGGCCCTGACCCTGCCGGAACGGGAACGGCTGTGCAAGGAAATCCGGGACGAAATTCTGGGCTACGGCCCTCTGGAACCCTTGCTACATGACCCGGACATCGGCGACATCCTGGTCAACGGCTACAACCAGGTCTATGTGGAACGGCGAGGCAAGCTGGAACGCACCTCCATAAGGTTTACTGACAACGCTCATCTTCTGAAAATCATTGAGAAAATCGCCAACGGGGTGGGCCGCCGCATCGATGAGTCCTGTCCCATGGTGGACGCCCGCCTGCCCGACGGCTCCCGGGTCAACGCCATCATCCCCCCTCTGGCGCTGGACGGTCCCAGCCTGTCCATTCGGAAATTCGCCCGGGACCCCATCCGGGTGCACCATCTCATAGAGTACGGCTCCATCACCCCGGAGATCGCCAAGGTCCTGGAGGCCATGGTCCAGGCCCGGCTCAATATCCTCATTTCCGGAGGCACCGGCACGGGCAAAACCACCTTTTTGAATGTGCTGTCCAGCTTCATTCCCAACGATGAACGCATTATCACCATTGAGGACTCGGCGGAGCTGCAGCTCCAGCAGGAACATGTGGTGCGGCTGGAGACCCGCCCCCCCAATCTGGAAGGCCTGGGGGAGGTGACCCAGCGGGACCTGGTGCGCAACGCCCTGCGCATGCGGCCGGACCGCATCATCCTGGGGGAGGTGCGCCAGAGCGAGGCCCTGGACATGCTGCAGGCCATGAACACCGGCCATGACGGTTCTCTGGCCACCATCCACGCCAACTCCCCCCGGGATGCCCTGACCCGCCTGGAGACCATGGTGTCCATGGCCGGCCTGAACATTCCCGACAAGGCCATCCGGCACCAGATCGCCTCAGCTATCCAGGTGGTCATTCAACTGGCCCGCTTAAGCGATGGCAGCCGCAAGATGATGGGCCTGCATGAGATTGTGGGCATGGAGGGGGACATGATCACCATGCAGGAGGTCTTCGCCTTCCGGATGATGGGGGTGACGGAGGATCGCAGGGTTCGGGGAAAATTCATCACCACCGGCATCCGGCCCAAATTTATGGCCCGTCTGGAGGCCATGGGCATCCACCTTCCCAGCCACGTGTTCAAGGAAACTTTTTAGGAGCCATGGACCGGTTTCTGGCGCTTCTGCAGGGAATTCCCAGTCTGCTGGTGGTTTTCACCTTTCTCTTCTTTCTCTGCCTCATGGAGGGGGTTTTCCTGTATATCAGCGACCCTGACCGGCAGCATCGGAAAAGGCTGCAGAAACGCCTCCAGTACCTGGACAAACTGGAAAGACGTCTGGCCCAGGGGTCTTTGCTCAAGGCTGACAGCTTCGGTACCCGCCCTTGGCTGCGGCAGCTTTTGAAAAGAATCCGCCACCTGGAGCAGCTTCAAACCCTGCTCCTCCAGGCGGATGTCTCCTGGCCCCTGGGCTTGGTGCTGCTGGGGTGGCTCATCTGCGGTGCCCTGGGGCTTAGCCTGGGCTTCTTCCGGTGGGGGCCGCCGGGAGGCTTGGCCGGCCTGGTCCTGGGGCTGTATCTGCCCTACAAGGCTCTGAAACTCAAGAAGAAGTTCCGTCTCAAGAAGTTTGAGAAGCAGCTGCCCGAAGCCCTGGACCTCATCGCCCGGGGACTGAAGGCGGGCCACGCCTTTGCCTCGGGGCTGCAAATGGTGGGCGAGGAAATGCCCAACCCCATCGGCATGGAATTCTTCAAGACCTTCAAGGAGTACAACCACGGCATGGATTTGAACACCGCCCTGCTGAATCTGTGCCACCGGGTAGACTTGAAGGAGCTCAGGTTCTTTGCCACCGCGGTCATCATCCAGCGGGAGACGGGCGGCAACCTTACGGAAATTCTGGAAAAAATCGCCGCCCTGATCCGGGAGCGCTTCAAGTTGCGCAACCAGATCAAGGCCCTCACCGCGGAGGGGCGGCTGTCAGGCTGGATCCTCATTCTGTTGCCGCCGGTGCTGTTTCTGCTGATGCTCAAAATCAACCCGGAATACACCCTGCTGCTGGTGCGTCACAAAACCGGCCGGATGATGGCCCTGACCGCTTTGTTTTTCCAGATGCTGGGAATGCTGGCCATCCGCCGGATAGTGAATATCAGAATCTGAGGAGGCTGCCGTGGTTTTTTACGCAGTTCTCATCGGCTTGTCCGTGTCCAGCGCGGTGATTTTTGCCGGGCTCCTGCTCCAGAGGCTTACCTCCCGCACCCGCCGGCGCCTCAAGGCAGAAACTAGGTCGGAGATTACCCCACCCCGGAAGGAAAAGCCCAAAGAGTATCTCCCCCCCGCCTTGGTGGAGAAATGCGAAAAGAAGCTGGGCATCAACCAGGGAAGCACCAAGGTCAAGGAGTTGCGCAAGGCCCTGATCAGGGCCGGCATCTACAGCGAGAAAGGCGTGCCCGTATTCTTGGGGTTCAAGCTGGGGCTGGCCTTGGGTCTGCCCATCCTGGCCCTGCCCTTGGTGCTCGGACTGCTGCCGGTGGCCCTGAAGGCCCCGGCCTTTTTAGGCCTCATGCTGGTGGGATATTTTCTGCCCAACTTTGTGCTCAACCGTTTGGTGGAGAGGCGCCAAAGGAGAATTCAGGAGGGCCTGCCCGATGCCCTGGACCTCCTGGTGGTTTGCGTGGAGGCCGGCCAGGGTCTCAACGCCGCCCTCAAGCGGGTAGGGGAAGACCTCAAGCTGTCCAACCCGGCCCTTTCTCACGAGCTGAGCCTGGTCAACCTGGAAATCAACGCCGGCCTGGAGCGGGAAGCGGCCCTGCGCAATCTGGCGGAAAGGACCGGCGTGGAGGACGTGGCCTCGCTGTGCTCCATGCTTATCCAGAGCGACCGCTTCGGTACCAGCCTGTCCCGGGCCCTGAAGGTCCACTCCGAAATGCTGCGCACCACCCGGCGCCAGAGGCTGGAGGAGTTGGCCGCCAAAACCCCGGTGAAGCTGGTCTTCCCCCTACTCCTCTTTATCTTTCCGGCCCTGATGGTGGTCATCATCGGCCCCGCGGCCATCCGCATCATGGAGAACCTGAAGTAAGCCGCCTCTTTGCGGACCTGCCGGAA